>NZ_JBVVXU010000008.1:0-205479 GCF_055902035.1 Leisingera sp. SA215
TGGCATAGACCACCCATTCGGACTTGCGCAAAGGAGCCAGCCACTCTGCGAAGGCACCGGCCTGCGCCAGCGGTTCCAGGCCGCCGAAGAAGGCCAGCTCCCCGGCGCGGAGAAGCGCCATCAGCCCCTCCAGAAACAGGCCGCCACCGGGCACGATCATATGGATGTGGGGGGGATGGGTCAGGCTGACATGCCCCGCATTGGCCCGCCGCCACGCGGGGCCATGGGCACGGAATATATCAGCAATCTCCAGCCCCGGGCGGGACACCCCGGCGCCCCGTCACTTCAGGCTTCGCTTGAGCGTCTGATCCTGCAACTGCGCCAGCATCTCGTAGGGGCTGACCGTGTCACGGATCGTCTTGGTGGCGACATCGGTGTATTGGGCCGTCGTGCTCAGCTTGGCATGGCCGAGCAGCACTTGGATGATCCGGACATCCGCTGCCCGGCAGGCGCATCCGCAGGATGCTGCCGAGAGGGGGTGTCGGCCTCCAGCAGATGCGTCGCAAAGCTGTGCCGCAGGATATGCAGAGTGGCGGCCTTTTTTGATGCCGGCCATGTTCTGCGCTGGCGTGAAGGCGCGGTTCAGCTGCCGTGGCGGCAGCGGGTTGATCTTCGGCTTGCCGGGGAACAGCCAGCCCTCCGGCCGCGCCTCGCGCCAGTAGCCGCGCAGCAAGCTCAGAAGCCCGGGTGACAGCATCACCTTCCGGTCCTTCCGCCCTTTGCCCTGGTCGACATGGATCAGCATCCGGTCGCTGTCGGTATCGCCGGGCTTGAGGTTGCAGACCTCGGCGGCCCGCAGCCCCGCGCCGCAGGAGATGCTGAGCGCGGCACGGTACTTGAGCCCGGGCCCCGGCGCCGCCATCAGGATGTCCGATACCCTCTTCCACGCTGAAGACTACAGGCAGATCTCTGGGCTGGGTGCGGAACTGCATGCAGCGCTTCATCTCCTCGCGCCTGCAAGTCATGCCGAAGAAGAACCTGAGCGCCACGATCCGGGCGTTGAAAGTCGCCGGCGTTACCCCTGTATCCGTCATCTGCAGTTGATAGGCGCGGAATTCCTCCGGTGTGGCGGTATCCGGCGGGTGCCCGAGGAAAATGGCAAAATCCGTGATCGCCCATCCCGCGGATGCGCATGTCCTCGATCATCCGCTCTCGAAGCGGGGTCGATCTCTCCCCTGTCATGGGAACCTCCTGTCTTTCGATTGAGAAGGCCTCAATCGTCAGGCAGAAATGCCGGTTCCCCAAATGCACCACTGTCAGATCATCGCTGAACACCAGCCTCCCGCGCCAATGCCGCGGAGCGGCTTCGTCCAAGGGCTGCGCTGGAACATCAGGTTCGTTTCGCTCTCGCCTGTGTACGCCTAACAGGGGCTCGACTGTGCCTGCGACAGCAATTGTCCTTACTGTCGAACGGTCTTTCCCGGGTGGTCTATTCTATTATCCTCCGCTCGCCCCTTCGGGTCGCTTCATGCGCAGCATTGGCAAAGCGTCAAGCGGTAAGGTTTTCTCCCTTAGCCATCGCTGACCACCATGCCCGCAAACCAATCCGGCTTCAGCACTGGCCCGAATTTCCACAGCCACCTCACCATAGATTGCGTTCGTTTCAGCCGTGTTTCTTGAAGCGCAAATATTTGCAACGCGGGCCGGGCCATTTTCGTTTGACGCTGCCTGCGACTCCGCTTATACGCCGATCCCACGACACCTGCCCAGGTGGCGGAATTGGTAGACGCGCTAGCTTCAGGTGCTAGTGTCCGTATGGACGTGGAGGTTCGAGTCCTCTCCTGGGCACCATTCCCCGAACATTGGAATTCAGCACTTTCCCCATGTTGTGTGCGGAAAATTGCTTCTGCCCGCGTAAACCAGCTTGCCCTGCCGCAGTTGAGTTTGACCGCCAAAGCGCCTATCTCCACTCCAGCACCTGTCGGCGCGATGATCACGAAAAGGGAATTCCAGTGGCCAACCACCTGTATAAGAACGATCTGCCCGACGGGCTGGACCTCGGCCCCGTTGTCGCCATTGATTGCGAGACCATGGGCCTGAACCCGCACCGTGACCGGCTCTGCGTGATCCAGATGTCAGGCGGTGACGGCAATGCCCATATCGTGCAGGTCGAAATAGGCCAGACCGAAGCACCCAACCTGTGCCGGATGCTGGAAAACCCAAATGTGCTGAAATTATTCCACTTTGGCCGCTTCGACATTGCCGCCATGCACCACGCATTCGGCGCCCTCGCGGCCCCGGTTTATTGCACCAAGATCGCCAGCCGCCTGGTCCGCACCTACACCGACCGTCATGGTCTCAAGAACCTGACCCAGGAACTCTTGGCCATCGACATATCCAAACAGCAGCAGATGAGCGATTGGGGCGCTGAAGAACTGACCGAAGCACAGCTCGATTATGCTGCCTCCGACGTGCTCCACCTCCACAAGCTGCGCAAAGCACTGGACAAGCGCCTCGCCCGCGAGGGCCGTACAGAAATGGCGCAAGCCTGTTTTGATTTCCTCCCCATGCGTGCCAAGCTGGACCTGGCCGGCTGGCCCGACATCGACATTTTTGCTCACTCATGACAGACACTGACAAATTCCTCGTCACCGCGCGGCAGGTGATCACTGATGAAGCCAAGGCGCTGAACACGCTGGCTGAAGGTCTGGATGGCCGCTTTGCCGAAGCGGTGCAGCTGATCCTGCAGGCCAAGGGCCGCATCATCATCAGCGGCATCGGCAAATCCGGCCATATCGGCCACAAGATCGCCGCGACCCTGGCCTCCACCGGCACGCCGGCCTATTTCGTGCATCCGGCCGAAGCCAGCCATGGCGACCTGGGGATGCTGTCCGAAGGCGATGTTGTGCTGGCAATCTCCAACTCGGGAGAGGCGCCGGAACTGGCCAATCTACTGATTTTCACCCGCCGTTTCGGGATTCCGCTGATCGGGCTGTCCAGCAAGATGGACAGCACCTTGATGAAGCAAGCGGATGTGCATCTGCAGATCCCCTCATTGGGCGAGGCCTGCGGTTTTGGCATGGTACCCTCAATTTCCACCACGCTGACACTGGCAATAGGCGATGCGCTGGCGATAGCGTTGATGAAACACCGGAATTTCCGCCCGGAGAACTTCCGCGACTTCCACCCAGGCGGCAAACTGGGCGCGCAGCTCAGCAAGGTCCGCGACCTGATGCACGCCCGAGATGCCCTGCCGCTTGTCACTGAGGATACCCCGATGTCCGATGCGCTGATCGAGATCAGCCAGAAGGGATTTGGAGTGGCAGGCGTGACCTCCGCAGATGGGGCGCTCGCCGGTATTATCACAGACGGCGACCTGCGCCGCCATATGGACGGTTTGCTGGACAAGAGCGCTGCCGAAGTCATGACTGCAAACCCCGCCTCTATTGCTCCCGGCGCCATGGCCCAGGAGGCCGTCGCCGTTATGAACCAGCGGAAGATCACCTGCCTGTTCGTGGTTGATCCGGACAATGGCGGCAAGGCCGAAGGTCTCTTGCATATCCACGACTGCCTGCGCGCAGGTCTGGGTTGACGCTGGGGCCGGTGAGAAAAAGCATGGACAATTATTCCAGAGCCGTTGCCTATCTCAAGGTGCTGCTGCCGCTGGCAGCACTGGTTCTGATGTCCACCATGTTCCTGATCTCCCGCGGAGTGAACACCGACGCGGTGATCCCTTTTGCCCAAAAGGAAATCGAAGACCGGATGAAAGGCCAGCAAGTCACTGCCCCCTTCTTTTCCGGCACCACCGCACAAGGCGACGAGATCATGGTTACCGCTGCGCTCGCCCGACCGGGCAGTGACGGCACACCTGCCGTCGCCAGCGATCTTTCCGCCGAATTCATTTTGGCTGAGGGCGGCAGGATCACGCTTAAGTCGGAAAGCGGCGCGATCCATCCTGGCCAGAATATGGCGCGCTTTAGCGGCAATGTGACCATCACCACCGCAGACGGGCTGATCGTTGAGACCCAGGAGCTAAACACAGCGCTCAGCGGGCTGGAAGCCGACAGCCCTGGCTCAGTCCGTGCGGCAGGCCCAATCGGCGAGCTGACCGCAGGTAACATGCGGATCGAAGCGAAAACCGGGGGCGGACCGGTCCACATACTGTTCAAAAACGGGGTGAAGCTGCTATACGACCCCCAGCAACCGGAAAGATAAACTGTGTCCTATTTGCGCGCATTGATTTTTTGCCTTCCGCTCGCGGTCTTTCCCGGCCTCGCGGCAGCGCAGACAGCATCCGTTGCTTTTGGCGCGGTCAAAGCCGACCCCAGTCAGCCGGTTGAAGTCACCGCCGACAATCTGGCGGTAAACCAAGCCAATGGCTCGGCAGAGTTTACCGGCAGTGTGCTCATCGTACAGGGCATCATGCGGCTGTCCGCTGACAAGGTTCTGGTGATCTACAAAACCGCTGGCGAAACTGAAGCCAAAGCCGGCATCGAACGGCTGGAAGCCACCGGCAATGTGGTTCTGGTCAGCGGTCCGGACGCTGCCGAGGCCCAACGCGCCGAATACACGATTGATCAAGGTACCATCGTGATGACCGGCAATGTGCTGCTGAGCCAGAAAGGCGGCACTCTCGCTTCCAACCGGCTCGAGGTGAACCTGACCACGGGCACCGCCAAAATGGCCGGCCGCGTGAAAACGATCCTAAACCCGGACGGCGGCAGCAACTGATGACGAAACCTGGTCTGACCGTCACTGAAGGCTCCTCCGGGCTGCGCATTGACAAACTGCGCAAGTCCTACCGCAAACGGGTGGTGATCCGGGACGTATCGATGTCGCTGAACCGGGGCGAGGTGGTGGCACTGCTGGGCCCCAATGGGTCAGGCAAGACCACCAGTTTTTACACCATTGCAGGTCTGGTTTTCCCCGAAGCAGGCACCGTCAGCATCGATGGCCAGAACGTGACCGGCCTGCCGATGTACCGGCGCGCGCGGCTGGGCATCGGCTATCTGCCGCAGGAAATGTCGATCTTCCGTGGCCTGTCGGTCGAGGACAATATCTCTGCCGTTCTGGATATCTCGCAAAAGCATGAGCACAAGCGGCGCGAGCGGCTGGAAGAGCTCTTGTCGGACTTCTCGATCGAGCACCTGCGCCGCGCCCCCGCGCTGGCGCTGTCGGGTGGTGAACGCCGCCGGGTAGAAATCGCCCGCTGCCTGGCGGCCGACCCCAAGTACCTGCTGCTCGACGAACCCTTCGCCGGGGTCGATCCGATCTCGGTCGGCGACATCCGCCATCTGGTGGCCGATCTCAAGAAACGCGGCATCGGGGTGCTGATCACCGACCACAATGTACGTGAAACGCTGGAGATCGTTGACCGCGCCTATATCCTGCACGACGGCCAGGTTCTGATGTCTGGCAGCCCCGAGGAAGTGGTTGAAAATGAAAACGTCCGCCGGGTTTACCTGGGCGACAATTTCCGTATTTCCTAACCCTCGCGCTGGCAGCGAACCACCGGGAATTCTGCCTGAAAAGCCTTGGTTCTTTTTTCCGGGATATCCATTGACTCTCCCGCCGACTTGCCGTCGAATTGACCCATGGCATACGCGCAGTCCGATGCAATCCGCTTAATAGCCTTGGCAACAAGGCCCGGATGGATGCACCCGGACGGCTGGCCTGCCCCCCGGTTCCGGACCTGACGTGATAGCGCCAAGGATTGCCTTGGCGGCGGGCCCGGCCGCAATAATTCGTAAAGGAGATCACATGCGTTACAAAATAAGCGGTAAACAGATCGACATCGGCGAAGCTCTGCAGACACATGTGCAAAACGAGCTGGGTTCGGCCGTTCAGAAATACGCAGAACGGCCAACCGACGCGTCCGTGGTCTTTTCCCGTTCGGCGCATGAATACGTGTGTGAAGCCACCGTCCATCTGTCGACCGGATTGAGCGCCCAGGCCAAGGCGCACGAAACCGAAATCTACGCCGCATTCGATGCCTGCTGCGAAAAAATGGAAAAGCAATTGCGCCGTTACAAGCGCAGGCTGAAGGATCACCACAAGGATCGCAGCGAACCGGTTGAACATCTGGGCGCCAATTCGTATATCCTCGCCTCAGAGGAAGCGGATTCCGAACCGGACTCGCTGCAGCCGATCATCGTCGCCGAAATGGAAACCCGCATACCGTCGCTGTCGGTCGGCGAGGCGGTGATGCAGATGGAGCTGGCAGGGGCACCGGTTCTGGTTTTCCGCAACGAAGGCAAAGACGGGTTGAATGTGGTCTACCGCCGCGAAGACGGCAACATCGGCTGGATCGATCCGTAATCACACCTAAGGCATCGGCGCCCCAGTGGGGGCGCCGGAACGGAGCAGACATATGCACATTTCCAGCATCCTCAAGCCAGAGGCCGTCCGGGTGATCGGTGCGGTCTCAAGCAAGAAGCGCCTGTTTCAGGAAATCGCAGACATCGCTCAACTTGCCTACGGCCAGGATGCCCAAGCGGCGGTCGAGGCCTTGCTGGACCGCGAAAGCCTTGGCCCCACCGGGGTTGGCCATGGCGTCGCACTGCCGCACGCCAGGCTCGACACGGTCAGCGAGGTTCGCGGCATCTTCCTGATCCTGGAAAAGCCGCTGGATTTCGGAGCGGTTGACCGCCAGCCTGTGGATATTGCCTTTGCCCTGTTTGCTCCGGAAGATGCCGGTGTCGAGCATTTGAAGGCGCTGGCGCTGGTGTCACGCACCCTGCGCGAACAAAGCTTCTGCACCAAACTGCGCGCCAACCACGACCCGGCTACGCTATACACCATCCTGACAGAAGATCAGTCCGTACAAGCGGCCTGATTTCTGTACTAAGTCTGCCCGCAGTCGATTTTGCGGGTTTTTACGCCTGCGTGACTTTGGTCAGAAGCCACCTCGCCCCAGCTTCCTATCCAGACAGTCTCCCGCCATTTCACCTCACTCTTCCCATCGGTCCGTGCGGCAGCCTCCGCTTGCCAGTAGTTTCCTTGATTTGAAAAGTTCTGCGCCAAATGCGGAACCAGGCCCAAAGCCGCCCTAAATGTAGCCTCAGTCAAACCTCCGGCGGGTACGGGCGCACTGCACCCGTTTTAACGCAGGCGGATCAGCCTGCACGCCAAGGATCGAAGCCAAACGCCAGATAATCGCGCTGGTAAACCGAACCGATCAGCGCCTCCAGATCCGCATCGTATATCTCATCCAGCCCGAAAGGCGCCTGGGGTGCTACAGCCGGAACTTCGCCTGGCTCCAGCCGTCCCTGCCTGCGGGCCAGTGCAGGCAGATCTTCACTCATCTCCGCCTCGCGGATCAGCAAATCCGGCTGCCCAAGTTCAGCGAACCCGGCCAGCGTCTGGCTTTGGCTGATCCACTCCGCATCCACCCGGATGGAAGTCTGACCTGACAGATTGGCCCGAACGAAGTTCAGAAAGCCGGAAAAAGCGTCCCGGTGCTGTGCCCGGGTATAACCCTCATCCGGTCCCTCTTCGGGCAAAATCAACCCGAACTGCCGCCGCAGCGTATTGCGGATGGCACGGTAGCTGCCTTCGCCGGCATTCAAGATCCGATGGCAGAACACAGCGTGGGCCCGCGCCGCGGGATGGCGCAAAACGGTAAAGCTGCGGAACCCCTTATTGCCGCGCTTCCATTGGCGCAGCTGTTTCTGATTCATGCCCTGGATCAGCCCATCTGGCGCCACGTGATCCAGCCCGGCCATCCATTGCACGACTTCCTTCTCCGGCCCGCCCTTGATGGGCATGTACAAAAGCGGCGTCACCACTCCCGCCACATAACCAGGGACCGCCGGGCCGCGGCGCGGCTCGAAATTGGGGGTGCGGGTGAGGTTGAAGCGGTCCAAGCCCGACAGCGCCTCTTGCATTGCTTCAGGGTTTGCCACCTTGGCCAGCACCGGCGCAGGGTTCTGCCGCTTGAGGCTCCCATCCAGTGCCTCCATCTGTTGCGAAACGCCCAGCCAGCGCGCCAGCCCGTTCATCACATCAACGCTTTGCAGGTCCTCGTAAGCCACGTAGAACGCCGTCTGCCCCAGAGCCTGCAACCGGTTCAGCAGTGTCACCTGAAAATCTTGCAGCGACTCTACATGGGCGGAAAACTCTGCCGCATCAAACTGCGCCTTGGCTTCCTTGCGGCGTTTTACATCGGTCAGCTTCCACTGCCCGGTCGCCTTGGCAATCTTCCAGGAAACATAGCTGTCCAGCGGGTTGCGGGTCAGGATGATCTTGGCACATCGCGGATCTTCCAGCATCAGATCCAGAACCCGCGGATCATGGTCATGGAAGTAGCGGCAGCCGCCCAGCGCCTTTGGATCTGATTTGATCTTCTGGATCAACCGGGCCGGATCCGCCTCCCGCATGGCCTGCGTCACCCCCAGGATATCGCTTTTATTCGGATAGCCGATGAAATGCGGATTGAAGGCTTCGCCGTGGCAGGCAAGCCCGTCAAAAGCATTCAGATTGGCCTCCAGGAAATTGGAGCCCGTCCGCATTTCTGCAAAGACCACAAAATAATCGAACGAAGAAGCAGGCATCAGAGTTTATCGCACCAGATAGGGTTTGCGTTGCGGCTTGGAGAGGCTGACTGGGCTTTGCTCAACCGGGAAATCTCCCATCAAATAGGGATGCATGCCCTGATTTTTGAGATTTTGCAGGAACTGCCCAAAGCCCTCAAGGTTCGTCATCTTGGGGGCCTCGCTCAGATGACGTGCTGCCAGAGGGCCGATTTCGTCAATGATCGTCTGCAACGGCTCCATCGGTGCCTCTACAAACTCGGCCATGCTCCAGATCCGCACCCGTGCCTTGGTCCATTGCGAGCGCAGGATCTGCAACTGCTCAGCCTCTGTCTGCTGCAGTTTTGCCGCTTTCTGCCGGAGTTCTGCGAAATTGCAGTTGGATTTGAACAACGGCACCGCCCAGGCACCGCTGATGACAGAAATCTGCACATTTGCATCCCGCGCCATCAACCAGTTTACTGCCTGATTGTCGCCGGGTCCGAACTGAAAACACTGGCGTTCGCCGCGGGTGTTCCAGATCAGGCTGGTCAGAAAGCTTTCCGGATTATAGTCGCGGATCCTGGCATGGCTGTTGAGGCAACCATTGATCAAACTCTGCCCTTCAGAGAACGCCGCCCCTTGCGGAGCGAATATGTGCCCATGAACACGCGCGCCCGTGGTTCGGGCCAGCCAGCCCTCAAAATCGTCGAACAGTTCCGTAAATCCCTGGAACACCGAATAGGGGCTGGATGTAATGCCATTCTCCGAGCCTTGGCCGGGAAACCGGCTTTGCATGTATAAACCTGGCCTGCCGCGGGTGCGCCGCTCTACCGCCTTGGCAAAAATCCGGTCGATCTTTCCCGGGTTCGGCTCAGTCCGTTTCATCGCGCCAGCAGGGTCGGTCAGAAACGCCTGATACAGGCGTTCAGCATGAGGCCAGATCTTGCGGGCAACAAAGCAATCGGACCGGCGCAGAAGCTGCAAATGATCATCGTAGAAGATATGCGGCTTACCCTGGAAATCGAATTTCGACAGCGTCAGAGAGCGGCTTTCGATATTACTGGAATACTGCCGCACTAGAGTCTGGAAATAACTCTCATCCGGAATCCAGACCTTGCGGAAATAGGTATCATAAACCGGACGTTCCGGATCCTCCAGGATCGCCGACAGGGTATGACGGGTCAGGCACCACCATTGGCTGCCCATATGCGGGACAAGGCCGGCCGGGATCCGGCGCCTGAAACGCAGTTTGCGCTGCAGATCCACGTAACGGTCGAACAGATAACGGTGTTTCTTCCAGGAAAACGGGAACCTAAGCGTGAAACGCTCATGGCTTAGTCCGCCGACAATCCACGGCACATCCGCAGTGGTGGCGCTTTCAATGAAATCGGTGCGCGGGCGGTCTGCCAGGTAATCGATCAGCTCCTGCACCGGCCGGAGGGGCAGGCACGACCCGGAGGCCAGATAAACATGGCGCACTTGCGGAAACTCCGCCAGTATCATCTCGGACGCCGATTGCGAAGCCGCAACAATCCCCCAGGTGCCCCATTCGCACCGATGGCGGGCGGAAAACCTGACCAGCGGGTCATCTGCCAGCGCGTCTTTGAAACGCGTGAACGCCTGATTCCCCACGTTGCGGTCGACATGCAGCACCACCGGGCAGCCGCTGGCTGTCCAGTGCCGCACCACCTGCGCCGCCCGCTCCAACGCGGTGTGCACCAGCATGACGACCCCGACCGCGCTCATGCCCAGTTTCCTTTGGACATCATCCCCAGAATCTCAAGCTGGCGCCAGTTGATGTATTTTTCACTCCATTTGCACCACAGCTCGGGCTGATCCTCCAGCTTTCCTGCATAGGCCTTATACTCTGCGGAGCCAGCATAATGCTGCCCGCGGACCAGTTCCTCCTGCGCCTTAACCGTGAAGGTATCGAGAAATTTTGTATGCAGGAGCGCCCCGCTTGCTTTCTCGCCACCATCGGCCTCATAGACCTGGTTCAATCCCCGCGGCAACAGCGCGTGGGTAGAGCTGGCATAGGCAAAGCGGCGGTGCCATTTGACCAGCGGGATCTTGTTCAGCGCCGGCGCTCGCTGGGGCTGGTCTGCAAAAAACACCCGCGACCGCGGCCCGCCCTGGATCCACAAATTGCCGTATTCCGGGTTGCGGCTGATCGTGTAGTTGCCGCTGTCGAACCAATGGGCAATCTCCAACGGGTTCTGACCCGGCTGGTACGGAACCTCGCCAATTCTGCCCTTGGGATAGACATCAATCAGCATGGCCGAAAAACTGCGGATCGCCGAATTGTCCAGCCAATCGGTCAAAGCGCGTATCGGCCGGGTGTCGCAGAACGGGTAGATAAAGAATTCATCCGGATCCACCACCAGAACCCAATGCCCATCCGCATATTTGCGTTTCAGGCCGTTCATCCAGTCAATGCCGAAGCCGGAACGCTTGTAGCTCGCTGTGGTGTGCCACAGAGAAACATCGTCCATGCCGCGCAGATAATCCGCGCTACCATCGGTAGAGCCATTGTCAACAAACAGGAAATGATTGATTCCCATGCTGCGGTAATACTGCAAGAAATAGGGCAGCCGGATCTGCTCGTTGCGCATGGTGCAGACCAGCAGGATATCCCCCGGCCGGATTGCCTTGGTCTTGTCCTGCACAGTCGTTAGCTCACTGGATTTGCGCACCGCACGGATCAAACGCCGCTTGCGCCGCAATCGCATCCGGTAAGAATCCCAAAGCCCCACGTTCACTCCAAACTAATATCCAGGGAGCGCGCTCACCCGTACAGGCCTAGCAGAACCTGCCTCAAGTTTCCGCACAATATGTCACGGGCATATTGTATTAACAACGAATTTAGAAACAGTTACGCATCCGCACGGCCTTGCTGCAACACTTCTGTGGCTGTTCGGCAAGTCACCAGATGATCGGCGTCATCAACCCGGAATTTGCCAACTGCTCCGGCTCCCGGTACCGAACCGATCCAGAATGCCACAAGTCCGGAGCTCCCGAGATTTCGTCGTAGTAACTGTCAAACTGCAGCGGCGTATGAAAGTGCTGCCGCCGCTGCTTTTCTGTTGCTGACTTGAAAACAATTTCAGGCAGGAACTTGGTGTGCAGCAGTACTCCTGAGGGCTCCGGCCCGCCCGGCCCGTCATAGAGCGCATTCATCTGCGGAGGCAGCAGCGAATGGGTTGAGTTCACATAGGAATAGCGCCGGTCCCAAAGGATCAGCGGCAGTTTGTTTAATGTCGGCGAACGTTCTGGCTGCTTCTGAAAAAAAACTCTTTCGCGGGCGCCGCCCTGGACCCAAAGGTTGCCCATCGGCTGCTGCCGCACGGCCCGGTATGGCCCCGTGTCAAACCATTGCAGAATTTCGCACGGGTCCTGTCCCGGCGCATAGCTTTGCGCGCCCAGCGCCCCCTTAGGATAGAGATCGAGCATCAGGGCGCCAAAACCCCGGCGCCCTTGCTGTTCCAGGCTTTGCGTCAAGTCGTCCAGCCCGCGCTTTTCCACGCCGGAATAGACCAGCAGCTCATCCGCATCCACCGTCAGACACCAGCGCCCATGGCCGTAGCGGATCAGCAGCCAACCCAGCCAGTCGAGCCCAAAGCGCGCCTCCCGGTAACTAGAAGCGGTCTGCCAAACGGAAACATCGCGCTGCCGGGCCAGATATTCAGGGCTCCCATCATTGCTATCGTTATCGACAACCAGGAAATGCACAGCCCCCAGACGCCGGTAATACTCCAGGAAATAGGGCAGCCGGGTGATCTCGTTGCGCAAAACGATAAAGACCAGAACCCCGTTCCTGGGGATTCGGCCTGAACGATCAGCCAATTTGCACATCTGACGACGGGCCCGCAACGCCCGCCACAGCATGCGCCGCCGCTTCCACCGCATCCGGTAGGCCCAGGCGAGGCCCAGAGGCGGCATGTCAGGGGCGGCGGAGCGCGCCATGCTCAGGCCTCGTAGTGACCTGTCTTATGCCATTTCCACGCGTCGGCGATCATCACCTCCAAGGTGGAGCGGCGCGGCTCCCAGCCCAAATCGGTGACCGCACGGGTCGAACCCGACACCAGCTTGGTGCAATCTCCCGCGCGGCGCTCACCTGTGTTGCAAGGCACCTTCTGACCGGTCACCGCCTCGGCCTTGTCCATCACTTCGCGCACGGAAAAGCCAGAACCGGTGCCAAGGTTGAACACCTGGCTGCCTTTGCCCGCCTCCAGCCACTTCACCCCCAAGACATGCGCGTCCACCAGATCGCAGACATGCACATAATCGCGGATGCAGGTGCCGTCCGGAGTATCGTAATCGGTGCCGAAAATGGTCAGCGCATCGCGTTTTCCCGCAACCGCATCCAGCACCAGCGGCACTAGATGGGTCTCCGGGCGGTGGAACTCGCCCACCTCGGCCTCAGGGTCAGCCCCCGCCACATTGAAATAACGGAAGATCACCGAACGCAACCCGTTCGCAGCACCGAAATCTTTGAGAATATCCTCGACCGCGCGCTTGGAGGCGCCATAGGCATTCAGCGGCAGCTGCGGCGTGTTTTCGTCCAGCACCACATTGTCATGCTCACCATAGGTGGCACAGGTCGAGGAGAACACGAAGTCCAGGCAGCCTGCCGCCACTGCGGCCTCAATCAGATTGAGCGACCCGCCGGTGTTGTTGGCCCAATAGCGGCCCGGCTCGCTCATCGCTTCGCCCACTTGGCTGAGCGCCGCGAAATGCATCACAGCAGCCGGCTGATACTTGGCAAATACCTCATCCAGCCGTGCCCGGTCGCTCAAATCGCCCTTTTCAAACGGGCCGAATTTCACCGCGTCCTGCCAGCCGGTTACCAGGTTGTCGTAGGTTACCGGGATATAGCCCGCCGCTTTCAGCGCTTTGCAGGCATGCGAGCCGATATAGCCGGCTCCACCGGTTACAAGTATATGTGTCACTGTCTCTGCCCCATTCGGGGCCGCCCCGGGAGACGGCCAGACTGGTTACTGCGCGGCTTTACCAACCTGCGCGATCTCGGAAATGTAGTTCATCAGATCGTCCCGCAGCTCGTCGCGGGCCAGCGCAAAGGCCACGGTTGCCTGCAAAAAGCCCGCCTTGGAGCCGCAATCAAACCGCTGGCCGCGGAACCGGTAGCCGTAAACCGGCACGTCCTGCGCAATATCCTCCGCAATGGCGTCAGTCAGTTGGATCTCGCCGCCCGCACCCGACTTCATCTTGTTGAGGTTTTTCAAAACCGAAGGCGACAGGATATAGCGGCCGATCACCGCCAGGTTCGAAGGCGCCTCGCCTGCACTCGGCTTTTCTACCATACCATTTGCCGAAACCACCTGGCCCATGTCGTCCTTCACATCAAGCACCCCGTAAGAGGACGTCTTTTCAGGCGGAACCTCCATCGCTGCTACCATGTTGCCGCCGGTTTCCTCATAGGCTTCGACCATCTGCTGCAGGCACGGTTTTTCCGCTGCGATCACGTCATCCGGCAAGATCACCGCAAAGGGCTCATTGGCGATCAGCCGACGGGCGCACCAGACTGCATGGCCCAGGCCCAGCGCCTTGTGCTGGCGAATATAGGCAATGGCTCCTGATTCCATATTGGTGTCTTGCAACAAGTCCAACAGGTCTTGTTTGCCCTTTTTGCGCAGCTCCTGCTCCAGCACCGGCGAATGGTCAAAATAGTCTTCCAGCGCACCTTTGCCGCGCGAGGTGACAAAAATGAACTCTTTAATCCCGGCGGCACGCGCCTCGTCGATGGCGTATTGCACCAGCGGCCGGTCGACCAGAGTCATGATTTCCTTCGGAACGGATTTGGTTGCGGGGAGGAAACGGGTTCCCATACCTGCAACGGGAAAAATTGCCTTAGTTACCTTTTTACGCATGGCGCTCTCTCAATACTAAAATTCCAGGCCGGATACCGTTTTCACATTCCCTCGGGGAAGGGTGAAGCTCCGCTAGACCTGGCTGTCCCCAACATTTTGCGATGCCGCTGCCATCGGCCCCTGGCTGCATCCCTCTAGTGTGTATTTGCCTGTGTCAGTACCTACTACCATTCTCCGCCTACTCGTGACCCATCTTCTTCATCATCGCCTCCAGCCGCGGCACGTCTTCCGGGTTATTGAGTTCCCAAAACTCGCGCCCTCGGGCTTCGACTTCGACACACAGAACTTTGCGGCCGTTTTCCAGGAAGCGCAGCTGTTCCAATCCTTCCAGATTCTCCAGCGGCCCCGCTGTCCAGTTAGAATACGCCGCCAAGGCGTCCGGACGGTAGGCATAGACACCAACATGATGAAAGACCGGCGTAACTTCGCCATCACCAAAGGCCTGCGCGCAATACGGAACCACTTCTTTAGAGAAATAGAGCGCACTGCGGTCTTCGGCAAATACTGCGGTGGTGCCGCCGACCCGGCCGGCCTTGCGATCGGCCAGAAGACTGTTCAGCATACCGCCATTGCAGCGCAGCACCGGCGTCGCCAGCCCCATGCTGGGGGAGGCCCGCAGCCCCGCCACCAGATCCTCGACAAACCAGTGCGGTGTCAGCGGGGCGTCCCCTTGCAGGTTCACCACGATGTCATAGCCGCCGCCCAGCGCCGCATGCGCCTCGGCACAGCGTTCGGTGCCATTGGCGCAGCTTTCCGAGGTCATCACCACCTCGGCGCCAAAGCCCTCTGCCGCCTGCCTGATGCGAATGTCATCCGTCGCAACCACCACCCTGTCGACGCCCTGCACCGTACAGGCCGCCCGCCAAGACCGCTCCACCAGCGTCCGCTTTCCGCCGGTGGCACCGGTGAGCGGCACCAGCGGCTTGCCGGGATAGCGGGTCGAAGCGTAGCGGGCGGGGATGACGATCAGAACAGACATCAGGCTTTCTTCAGCTCCACAGCCGGTGCATAGGCGATGAAAAACGGGTTCGCATAGCCTTCCTTGCCGTAAACAAGCGGGGTGTGATCGTCAAAACGCACGACTTTTCCGCCAGCGCCTGCGAGTACCGCATGACCGGCAGCTGTATCCCATTCCATGGTACGGCCAACACGCGGATACAGATCCGCCTCGCCGGTGGCCACCAGGCAGAACTTCAGCGAAGAGCCGGCGCTCTTGCTGTCTTTCACATTGTACTTTCCGATATAATCGTCGGTTGCCTGATCGCGGTGCGATTTCGACGCCACCACCATCAATGCAGCGTTGTCACTGCTGGCGACCCGGATCGGAGTTACTTCACCGATAGTGTCCGGATCAAACGCGCCGGTTTCCTCCACAGCGGTGCCATCCGCCAGGGTAAAGAACATCCGTTCCTTAGCCGGAGCATAGACCACACCACGGGTCGGCACGCCCTTTTCCACCAACGCGATATTCACGGTGAAATCGCCGCGCCGGTGAATGAATTCCTTGGTGCCATCCAAGGGATCGACGATCAGAAAGGTATCGCCGCGCTCTTTGTGGGAGTCGGATTGTTCTTCAGTGACCAGCATCATGTCCGGGAAGGCCGCCCGCAGACCTTCAGAGATCAGCGCATCTGCAGCTTCATCCGCTGCCGTTACCGGGCTTTCGTCGGATTTGACCTTCACGTCGAAATCGTCGGAATTGTAGATCTCCATGATCTTTGCCCCGGCCTCAATTGCCAGCCGGCGGATCACGGGCACCAGGTCTTCATATGTCACGCAGATCTCCCTAACACGGGTTTAATTGAAAATTTGCCTCTTGCCCCTTATGATGCGCAGATAACAGAACGGCAAGCAGCCGCATTGAATTCGAGCAGAGAATACAGGTCTCATGTTTCAACAGCGCACGCAGCAATCCTCGGTTTCCGGGTTCCTCTCACTAAGCGAGGTGGTCTTCCATTCGGTCGTGCGCAGCGTCCGCTCCAAACACAACAATGCTTTTGCGGCCCTGGCACTGAACATCCTGCAGGCCGTCCTCTTCGTTGCAGCTTTTTTTGCCATGTTTGCACTGCTGGGCCTGCGCGGTTCCGCCATTCGCGGCGACTTCCTGCTCTATGTTATGTCCGGTGTGTTCCTGTTCATGGTCCACACCAAGACCGTCGGTGCCGTTGCCAGTGCCGAGGGGCCGAGCAGCCCGATGATGCAGCATGCGCCGATGAACACGATGGTGGCCATTCTGTCCGCCGCCATCGGCGCGCTGTACATTCAAGTCTTTTCACTGTTCATCATCCTGTTTGTCTACCACGTCGCATTCACACCGGTGCACATCGAAGAGCCTATACCTGCCTTTGGCATGATTTTGCTGGCCTGGACCACTGGCGCCTCAGTCGGGCTGGTGTTCCTGGTGCTGAAGCCTTGGGCACCTGGGCTGGTGAGTATTCTGACGATGATCTATCAACGCGCCAATATGATTGCTTCGGGCAAGATGTTCCTGGCCAACACGCTGCCCAGCTTCATGCTTGCCATGTTCGACTGGAACCCGCTGTTTCACTGCATCGACCAGGCCCGCGGATTTGTCTTTATAAACTACAACCCGCATTTCAGCTCCTGGCAGTATGCGGCCTGGGTAGCGCTGGTGCTGATTGTGATTGGCCTGATGGGCGAATTCTACACCCGCCGCCAGGTCTCCATCAGCTGGGGCGCGCGGCGGTAACCGCAATAACCGGTCCAGGTTTTTTCTCCAAAAGACTTGGCAAAAGATAGCCGCGACACCTTTGCGCCGCACTGGCATCACGTGACCATTCTGAGTGTCAAGTTGATCCGCCCGCCCTTGGGCAGCAGCCGTGATGATTTGAACCGGATCCGGTCTATCCCATGGTAGGTCAGCCGCGCCGCGCCGCCCATGACCACGGCATCGCCCGAGCTGAGCCAGACCGATTCCGTCTTGCCGCCGCGGCTGCGGTTGCCGATCCGGAACAGCGCATCATCTCCCAAGCTGATTGACACCACAGGGTAGGAGAAATCCGCCTCATCCTTGTCCTGATGCAGCCCCATCCGCGCACCTTCTCCGTAGTAATTCAGCAAGCAGCATTCCGGCACCCGCTCCAACCCGGTCAGCTGCCGCCATATCTCCAGCACCGCCTCCGGGATATCCGGCCACTTGCACCCGGAGGGGTGCTGCTCCGCATAGCGGTAACCGGAGGCGTCAGAATACCAGCCGAACTGACCCGCCGACGTCATCCGTACCGACATCTGCCCGCCGCCCCGCATCTTGGGTGAAAACAGCGGCGCCGCTTTCAGCACTGGCCGCAACGCGTCTATCAACGCCGCTTGCCGGGCCGGATCAAGCAATCCCTTGTAGACATCGAAATCGCGCACACGCAGCAAGGTCATTGCCGTTCATCCATCCTTAACCATGACCCTTGCAAAAAAGCGTATTGATTCACGCCTCCGGGCGTGCCTGAACGCTTGCAGGGCCGTTTTCACGTCCCTATATACGCCGGGACGCGGCAAGGTGCAGACCAAACCGCAACTTCCATCGGGGCCAGGATGCCGCAACGGGTTCAGGCCTCGGGTAATCGCCTTGAGTAGTAAAAAGGGATCGCAAATGAGCAAAGTTATCGGCATCGACCTGGGTACCACCAACTCCTGCGTGGCCATCATGGATGGCTCCCAGCCCCGCGTGATTGAAAACGCCGAGGGCGCGCGCACAACCCCGTCAATTGTTGCCTTTACCGACGACGAACGCCTGGTCGGCCAGCCGGCCAAACGCCAGGCTGTCACCAACCCCGATAATACCGTGTTCGGCGTCAAGCGCCTGATCGGCCGCCGGTTCGACGACGCCGCAGTCGCCAAAGACAAGAAGATGGTGCCGTTTTCCATCATCAACGGCGGCAATGGCGACGCATGGGTGGAAGCCAAGGGTGAGAAATACTCCCCGTCGCAAATTTCCGCCTTCACCCTGGGCAAAATGAAGGAAACCGCTGAATCCTACCTGGGCGAGGAAGTCACCCAGGCGGTGATCACCGTGCCGGCCTATTTCAACGACGCCCAGCGCCAGGCTACCAAAGACGCCGGCAAGATCGCGGGCCTCGAAGTGCTGCGTATTATCAACGAGCCGACCGCGGCTGCGCTGGCCTACGGCCTCGACAAGGAAGACACCCAGACCATCGCGGTTTATGACCTCGGCGGCGGCACCTTCGACGTGACCATTCTGGAAATCGACGACGGCCTGTTCGAAGTGAAGTCGACCAACGGCGACACCTTCCTGGGCGGCGAAGATTTCGACATGCGTATCGTCAACTACCTGGCGGACCAGTTCAAAAAGGAAAACGGTGTCGATCTGTCCAAGGACAAGATGGCCCTGCAGCGCCTGAAAGAGGCCGCTGAGAAAGCCAAGATCGAACTCTCCTCCACCTCGCAGACCGAGATCAACCAGCCGTTCATCTCGATGGACCCCTCCTCGGGCCAGCCGCTGCACATGGTGATGAAGCTGACCCGCGCCAAGCTGGAAAGCCTGGTCTCCGACCTGATCAAGCGTTCGATGGATCCGTGCAAAGCGGCCCTGAAGGACGCTGGCCTTTCCGCTTCCGACATTGACGAAGTGGTTCTGGTCGGCGGTATGACCCGTATGCCGCGTGTGATCGAAGAAGTGACCAAATTCTTCGGCAAGGAACCGCACAAAGGTGTCAACCCGGACGAAGTGGTTGCCATGGGCGCGGCCATCCAGGCCGGCGTTCTGCAGGGCGACGTCAAGGACGTGGTGCTGCTCGACGTGACCCCGCTGTCGCTGGGCATCGAAACCCTGGGCGGTGTCTTCACCCGCCTGATCGATCGCAACACCACCATCCCGACCAAAAAGAGCCAAGTGTTCTCGACCGCGGAAGACAACCAGAACGCCGTGACCATCCGCTGTTTCCAGGGCGAGCGTGAAATGGCCGCCGACAACAAGATGCTCGGCCAGTTCAACCTCGAGGAAATCCCGCCGGCACCGCGCGGCATGCCGCAGATCGAAGTGACCTTCGACATCGACGCCAACGGCATCGTGTCGGTCGGCGCCAAGGACAAGGCGACCGGCAAGGAACAGCAGATCACCATCCAGGCATCGGGCGGCCTGTCCGACGACGACATCGAAAAGATGGTCAAGGACGCCGAAGAGAACGCCGAGGCCGACAAGGAGCGCCGCGAGCTGATCGAAGCCAGAAACCAGGCCGAATCGCTGATCCACTCGACCGAGAAATCTGTGGAAGAGCATGGTGAAAAGGTCGACCCGTCCACCGTCGAGGTGATCGAGCTGGCCGTGGCCGCGCTGAAAGACGAACTGGAAAACGAAAAAGCGACCGCCGAGAAGATCAAATCCGGCATCCAGAACGTCACCGAAGCTGCGATGAAACTGGGCGAGGCGATCTACAAGGCACAGGCAGAAGCGGACGGTGAAGAAGAGCCGGCCGCGGCGGACGAAGCTGCAAGCCCGGCGGATGACGACATTGTTGACGCGGAATTCGAAGACCTGGACAACGACAAGCGCTAACGCCTGATACACAGGCTATAGCGGGCCGGTCCGGACCCCGGACCGGCCCATTTTCGTTGAGGCAGATGGGGTTATCCGATGTCAAAACGCGACTACTACGACGTTCTGGGCGTGACCAAAGGCGCCACCGCAGACGAAATCAAAAAAGGCTTTCGCAAGAAGGCCAAGGAACTGCACCCCGACCGGAATTCCGATAATCCGGACGCCGAATCGCAGTTCAAGGAAGCCAACGAGGCTTACGACGTCCTGAAGGACGCCGAGAAAAAGGCAGCCTATGACCGCTTTGGCCATGCCGCCTTTGAAAATGGCATGGGCGGCGGACAGCGTGGCGGACAAGGCCAAGGCTTTGGCGGCGGCGACTTTTCTTCTGCCTTCTCTGACGTCTTCGACGATCTGTTCGGCGACTTCATGGGCGGCCAGCGCGGCGGCGGCGGCGGACGGCAGCGGGCCTCCCGCGGAGCTGACCTGCGCTACAACCTTCGGGTCTCGCTTGAGGACGCCTTTGGCGGCTTGCACAAAACCATCAAAGTGCCCACTTCGGTCTCCTGTACCTCCTGCGAGGGCACCGGCGCCGAGGGCGGTGTGGAACCGACCACCTGCCCGACCTGCTCCGGCATGGGCAAGGTCCGCGCCCAGCAGGGTTTCTTTACCGTCGAACGCACGTGCCCGACCTGTTCGGGCCTGGGGCAGATCATCAAGAACCCGTGCAAGTCCTGCCATGGCCACGGCCGGGTGGAAAAGGACCGCTCGCTGTCGGTGAACATCCCGGCAGGGGTCGAAACCGGCACCCGCATCCGCCTTGCCGGCGAAGGCGAAGCCGGCCTGCGCGGCGGCCCGCCAGGCGATCTCTACATCTTTGTCGAAGTTGCGCCGCACAGCCTGTTCGAGCGCGACGGTAACAACCTCTACTGCCGGGTGCCGGTCAGCATGGCCAAGGCAGCCCTTGGCGGCTCCATCGAAGTGCCGACCATCGACGGCGGCCGCGGTCGGGTACAGATCCCCGAGGGCAGTCAGTCAGGCCGCCAGATGCGCCTGCGCGGCAAAGGCATGCCGGCGCTGCGCGGCGGTGCCACCGGCGACATGTTCATCGAACTGGCTGTGGAAACCCCGGTCAACCTCACCGTCCGCCAGAAAGAGCTTTTGCGCGAGTTTGAGGAAATGTCCGAGGACAACACCAACCCCGAATCCCGCAGCTTCTTCTCTTCGGTGAAAAGCTTCTGGGATGGCATGAAGGGGTGAGGCCCGTCCTGGAAACACTCCGGTCGAGCGTTTCAGGGCCGAACGGGCGGAGTCCCGGGCATTGCCAAATGTGACACAAAAAAAGCGCCCCGATCGGGGCGCTTTTCTTTTTACCCCCCAGCCCGGAACAAGCCGAAGGCGCCGGACGAACGGCACTGCAGCGGTGCACAGAGAGTGTACAGGGGGTGCACACATGTCACCCCCTCTGCTGCAGCTGCAGCGCGGCCTGCATTAACACTTCCTCAACCATGATGGCGGCACCATGGCGTCATGGCACAGGACCCCGCCTTTGAGGACGTCTCCCTGCCGCTGTTTCCCGGCAGCGAAGTGGCCCCTGCGGCCCCGCTCTCGCCCGGCCGTCTGCCCTCCTACATCAAGGATCACCGCGCCCGCCTGCGCGACCGCTTCATGCAGGGCGGTGCTGCGGCAATGCCGGATTACGAGCTGCTGGAACTGGTTCTTTTCCGCTCCATTCCACGCCGGGATGTGAAACCTTTGGCTCGGCAACTGCTTAATAGTTTTGGAGATTTCAACCGTGTCGTGTCCGCCTCCCCCGAGCGGCTGGCGGCTGTCAAAGGCATTGGTGATGCTGTGATAACCGACCTCAAAGTGCTCGAGGCTGCTGCTCACCGCATGGCTCGGGCCCGGATCATGCAGCGGCAGGTGATTTCCAGCTGGGATGCGCTGCTTGACTATTGCCACACCACCATGGCGCACCTGGAAACAGAGCAGTTCCGAATCCTGTTTCTGGATCGCAAAAACGTACTGATCGCCGACGAAGAACAGGCCCGCGGCACCGTGGACCATGTCCCGGTTTACCCCCGGGAGGTTGCCAAAAGGGCTCTTGAGATCAATGCCAGCGCGTTGATTTTAGTGCACAATCACCCGTCCGGAGATCCAACTCCATCTGACAGTGACCTCAATATGACCACTCAAGTTCAGGCCGCCCTCTCCGCGCTTGGCATCACCCTGCACGATCACCTGATCATCGGTAAATCCACCGAACTGAGTTTTCGCGCCCAAGGCTATCTCTAGCTCCGCAGCGCGATGCCCGGCCCCTGGGTTATCTGGGGATCCTGGATGCACCGCAACGCACACGGAAACCTGCGTGGGTGGTGTGCGTCAGCGTACCCAGACCTCAACCCGCCGGTTGATCTGGCGGCCCCATTCGCTGTCGTCACAGGCCATCGGCAGCGCCTCGCCAAAGCCATGAGTGCTGATCTGCACCCGGCCTGCATCTGCCGTCTCCGCAGCTTTCATCACCGCCTCCTGAACTGCTCCGGCCCGCTGCAGAGCAATTTGCCGATTGCCTTCAACTGCCCCGATCCCATCAGAAAACCCGGCAAATACAAGCTCTTTTCCGTCAAACTCTCCTGCCTCCAGCGCGCGGGCCAGCTGTTCGACGTTGCTGCGGGATTGCGCATCCGGGCGCGCCGATCCAGGCTCGAACCTGAATGAGATGGTCAAGCGGCGCATGCCGCCTATCAGGGTCACCAGCCGCTGAAGCTCATCCAGCCCGGGTTCTTCTTTTGCAGCCAGGATCGCATTTGCCAAACGCCTTCCCTGGCGGCTGACCGGGATCAGCTCCGGCGCCTGATCGACAAATCCCGCCCGACGAATAACTGCCTGCGCCGCAGGGCCTCGCACATACGCCAGGAAATCCCGAGCAACCTTGGGCAGACGGCGGGACGGCAGGTAAAGGAACATAGGAACCGTCAGCGGATAGTCTTCAGTCTTTACCGCCCTGCGGCTGGCCTGCAAAGAGAACCCGCAGGGGCCCGTCAACGTCAGCATCCGCGTCGCGCCTTTCTCGGCAAAGCTGGCGATACCTATAGCAAAAGGATCGACCAGAACCCGCCGGGCAAGTGTACTGCTGCGGTCGTGGCGGCGGATGCGTTGTGTGAACCCCGCTCCAAAAGGCACCATCAGCCGATCCTCCACCGCCTGGGCAAGGCCTGATCCGGAAACCGGCATATGCAGCGAAATCGGCGCATCAGGACCGCCAACCGTTTCCCAATTGGTGATCTGGCCGGAAAATATCCCAGCCAGCTGCGGCAATGAAATCTCGCGTACCGGATTGCTGGGCGCCACCACCGGAACAAAAGCGTCCAGCGCCAGAACCCGGCTGCGGCCCGGTCCGGTCAGATCACCCAGTCCAGCGGCGAGGGCAGCCTTCTGTTCAAGCGGGCGAATCTCCCGCAGCGCCATCGTCACATCCGCTTCGTCCGCGATAAGAGCCGCAAATCCCCCGTCGGTATTGCTGGCCAGGAAGGTGAAGCGTGCAGCCGGCGTTTGCCCGCGCAGCAAAACATGGCTGAAATTCCCCTCCGGCAGTGCTTCCAACCGTGTCTGATAGCCATTCCGCAAGGCGAAGCCTTCGATCAGCGCAGGCAGCAGCACTTCAGACATGGCTGAGGAGCCAGCCAGCGTGATTTCCGAAACGAATCCTGACAGGCTGGGGCAGCCTGGTCCATCGCAAGCCACACCTGAGCCATCGACGGTGAGTTCGCCGAACTGGGTCTGTACCCGGTAGAACTCGCCGTCGAACCCCAGCAAGGTGCCAGTGATTTCAACCGCGCCATCGGGGGAAGAAAGGGTGACATCCTGGGCTGCAAGACCGCGCGCAAAGTATGTCAGAAAAAGTGCGGCGCAAACGGCCGCACGAAAGAAGATCATATGGATACCTGAAGTTACCGCAAATCAGTTGGTTGCGATTTTCAGATCTTCTACCAGATTATTCAACACCAGAAAGCTGCCCATTGCATCGCAATCGGGCATTGCCATCACCAAATCCCGGCTGGTGAGCTGTCCACCGCGCAATTGCAGCGCCTGAGCAGAAATATCCCTGCCGCAATTGGATTCCGTAACTTCGGCCTCAGCAGTCAGAGACACGGTACCGGATTCACTTGTGGTGCGTGGCAGGCTGTAGATCTCGGCGATACGCGGTGCCAATTGGCTGTCGTCACCCAGGCGGGCCACTTGCCCGGCCCCGGCCGCGCCGCGCCAGACATGGCCAGCGCTGCCATAAGCGGCACCAAACTCGCGAGCGTGAATTTCGAAACCGCTGTTACCGGTCCACTGCAGAACAATCCGCTCAATAGCTTCAAGACCATCTACCTCCGCAACGGCCACAGCTCCGCTACCGTTCGCGGTCTCCGCGATGAAGACGGCCGTCCCGGCCAATGCCGGCACCTGCGCGCTGAACCGGCCGGACTGGTCTAAAGAAGCAGTAAAGGTCATGCCACTGTGATGCACGCTCAAGCGCTCGTTTGGTCTGCAAGACGCTTCAACCGATAGTCTAACCATTGCCATCGGGGCTGCTTCAGCCGCAGCCGTCATCTGGCAGGACACTGTTTGCAAAGGTTCGCCTGGCTGGCTTCCCGCTTCCAACTCGCTTGCAGCAGCCGGCACCGAAGTTAGCGTTATCTTTTCGATTCGCAGCTGAGCAGCATCGGGCTCCCCTGGCAGTTCAGGGTCGGCCGCAGCGGTCCGTCCGGCCATGCTGACCGCCAAGCCCCGGCCGGAGGACTGCATGAAGAATCCGATGCCCATGGCGCAAGCCAGCGTCAACGCGCTTGTCAGTATCACCTGTTTGCTTTGCATAAGATCCTCCTGAACCTGTTCGGTTAAGGAAGCTTGCCTGAAAATGCCGGCCGGTTTGTGGCGGCCAACAGGAGAGATTCCGGCAAATACGGCAACCCCGCCATCTTTGTTTCGCGTAGGGAAACAGATCCAAGCCCGCTCCCCGTGCTTTGGCATTGCCAGAGTTTTCCTGACGGGACAGCGCGCTGTGCCTTGCGCAGCGCCTTGCACAAGGGAAGCAATCTTTTCCAAAAGGCCAGAAACGTACGGGAAATCACCCACACGCCGCCGGGCGCAGCTTCAAAAAAAAAGCCTGCGCGCTTTCCCCGGATCTCAGGTCAGACTGCCATGGCAGTGCTTGAACTTCTTGCCCGACCCGCAAGGACATTTGTCATTGCGCGAGGGGTTTCCCCAAGTCACAGGATCATCCTCCGCAAAACCCGGTGCCGGATCCTCTGCAGGGGCTGCGGCTGCCGTAGGCTGCGGCACCGCCATTTGCTGCATTGCGGCCTGGCGGGCAGCCATTTCTTTCAGCATCTGCTGCTGCTCTTCCTCGGTCATCGGACGCACGCGGCTGAGCTGCTGCGAGACTTCCTCTCGCAGGGAATCGAGCATGGTTTCAAACAGCTGGAAGCTTTCGTTCTTGTACTCATTCAACGGATCACGCTGGGCGTAGCCGCGGAAACCAACTACCGAGCGCAGGTGCTCCAGAGTCAGCAGATGTTCGCGCCACTTCTTATCAATGGTCTGCAGCAGCACCTGCTTTTCGATGTTGCGCATGTTTTCCGGGCCAAAGGCCGCGGCTTTTTCCGCCATCATCTTGTCGGAGACCGCGACCAGACGTTCGCGGATCTGCTCGTCATCGACGCCTTCTTCGGCGGCCCATTCGGCCACAGACGCGTCGATCGACAGCATCTCGCGCACCTGTTCCTGCAGACCAGCGGTATCCCATTGGTCGGCGTAGGTCTTCGGTGGCATATGGGTATCGAGCAGGTCGTCGATCACCTCGTGACGCATGTCATCGACGATCTCCGAGAGGTCCTCGGCCGCCATGATCTCGCGGCGCTGGTTAAAAATCACCTTGCGCTGGTCGTTCATCACGTCGTCGAATTTAAGAACGTTCTTGCGCATGTCGAAGTTGCGGCCTTCGACCTTGGCCTGCGCACGTTCCAGAGATTTGTTCACCCAAGGATGAATGATCGCCTCGCCCTCTTTCATACCAAGCGATGACAGAAGTTTATCCAGCCGTTCCGATCCGAAGATGCGCATCAGATCATCTTCGAGGCTGAGATAGAACCGGGTGCGGCCGGGATCACCCTGACGGCCGGAACGGCCGCGCAACTGGTTGTCGATGCGGCGGCTTTCGTGGCGCTCGGAAGCCATCACAAACAACCCGCCTGCGTCCAGCACCTTCTGCTTTTCCTCAGCGTGCTTGGCTTCCTCGGCGGCACGCAGTTCTGCGGGATCAGCCTCCGGGTTTTGTTCCAGCGCCTCCAGTACCTTCATCTCAACGTTGCCGCCGAGCTGGATGTCGGTGCCGCGGCCGGCCATGTTGGTTGCGATGGTCACCGCGCCATAGCGGCCGGCATCGGCGACGATCTGCGCTTCCTGCTCGTGGTGGCGGGCGTTCAGCACGTTGTGCGGAATGCCGTCCTCCTGCAGCAGCTGGCTCAGCAGTTCGGATTTCTCGATCGACGTGGTGCCCAGCAGAACCGGCTGGCCCTTTTCATGTGCGACCTTGGCTTCCTTGATCATCGCCTCGTATTTCTCGCGGGCGGTGCGGTAGACCTGATCGTCTTCATCCACCCGCGCAATCGGGCGGTTGGTCGGCACTTCCACCACGCCGAGGCTGTAGATTTCGGCAAACTCCTCCGCTTCGGTCATCGCGGTGCCGGTCATGCCGGACAGCTTTTCATACAGACGGAAGTAGTTCTGGAACGTCACCGAAGCCAGCGTTGTGTTTTCCGGCTGAATTTGCACGTCTTCCTTGGCCTCGATGGCCTGGTGCAGCCCTTCGGAGAGGCGGCGGCCTGGCATCATCCGGCCGGTGAATTCGTCGATCAGCACCACCTGGCCATCGCGGACGATGTAGTCCTTGTCCCTCTGGAACAGCTTGTGCGCACGCAGGGCCTGGTTCACGTGGTGGACAACGGAAGTGCTTTCCGGATCGTAAAGCGAGGCATCCTCGTCCAGCAGCCCGTGCTCGCGCAGCGTCTGTTCCAGATATTCGTTGCCGTCCTCTGTAAAGGTCACACCACGTGTTTTCTCGTCGATCTCATAGTGATCTCCGGACAGAAGCGGGATCACTTTATCAATGGTTGAATAAAGCTCGGACCTGTCTTCAGCCGGGCCGGAAATGATCAGAGGGGTGCGGGCCTCGTCGATCAGGATCGAGTCGACTTCATCGACGATGGCAAAGTTGTGCTGTTTCTGGAACACCTGATCCAGCGACGGTTTCATGTTGTCGCGCAGATAGTCGAAACCCAGCTCGTTGTTGGTGGTATAGGTGACGTCTCTGTTATAGGCAGCCATTTTCTCAGCGTCGCCCTGCCCCGACCAGATCACACCGGTGGTCATGCCCAGCTGCGCAAACACTTTCCCCATCCATTCACTGTCGCGCGTGGCCAGGTATTCGTTCACGGTTACCACATGCACGCCCTTGCCGGTCAGCGCATTCAGGTAGGCGGGGAATGTCGCCACCAGGGTCTTGCCTTCCCCGGTCTTCATCTCGGAGATGTTACCCTGATGCAGGAAGATGCCGCCCATCAGCTGGGTGTCAAAGGCCCGCAAGCCAAGCGCCCTCTTGGCCGCTTCGCGCACGTTGGCAAAGGCTTCGGGCAGAAGCGCGTCCAGGCTCTCACCGCCCAATGCGCGCTTGCGCAGCTCTTCGGTTTTTTCCTTAAGCCCGTCATCGCTGAGCTTCGCGAACGTGTCCTCCAGCCCGTTGATTTGTGAAATCAGCGGCCGTGTCGCCTTAATTTTACGGTCATTCGGTGTGCCGAAAACCTTTTTGGCGAGTGTTCCGAAACCCAGCATGTTTTCTCCAGCGATCCTATGTCCGGCCTTTGCATCGGGCAGGCTTGCCCGCCGTGTCCGCAACCCATAAACAATGGTGGTAAGACGATCCTGCCAATGGCCTCATGGCGATGTAAGCGGCAGGCTATTGAGTGTCAACGGCAGGCCCTTATACGGCCTAGGAATAGGAAGTTTTCAATGCGTAAAGGTCTCACTTTTCTGCGTGGTGCTGCGGTGGCGGCCTGTGCTGCGCTGCCGCTGGCTGTAGTCGCAGCGCCCCATGCCAACACGGTTGTTGCCTCGGTCAATGGCGAGAAGATCACTATCGGCCATATGGTCATGGCCCGGGAGAACCTGCCTTCCCAGTACAAAGAGCTGCCCGATGACGTGCTCTACAACGCCATTCTGGATCAGCTGGTTCAGCAAACCGCGTTGAAACAGCAGATGAATGGTGAAGTGCCCCGCTACGTGCAGCTATCTGTCGAAAACGAAGAACGCGCCATGCTGGCCGCCAATGTGATCGATATGGTCATGGAAAAGGCCAGCGGCGAGGACGCGCTGCGCGCAGCCTATGACGCGAAATATTCG
Organism: Leisingera sp. SA215; assembly: GCF_055902035.1. Lineage (NCBI taxonomy): Bacteria > Pseudomonadati > Pseudomonadota > Alphaproteobacteria > Rhodobacterales > Roseobacteraceae > Leisingera > Leisingera sp. SA215. The sequence goes on from NZ_JBVVXU010000008.1 coordinate 28,293, forward strand.
TCCGGTGACGGTGGTGACGAGTTTCACGCCGCCCATATCCTGGTTGAAAGTGAGGAGGACGCGCAGGACGTCAAAAAGGAACTGGACGCCGGTGCCGATTTTGCCACGCTTGCAAAAGAAAAGTCCACCGGCCCTTCTGGCCCTAGCGGCGGCGATCTGGGTTGGTTCACCACCGGCCGAATGGTGCCGGAATTTGAAGACGCTGTTCTGAAGCTTCAGTCGGGTGAGATTTCCGCCCCGGTGAAAACCCAGTTCGGCTGGCATGTAATCCTGCTGCATGAACGCCGAAAAGCTGAAGCCCCCGAGTTCGAAGAGGTCCGGGCTCAGCTGGCCGAGGAATTGCGTCAACGGGCAGTGGAAGAGAGCGTGAATGAACTGACCGCGTCCGCAGAAATCGAACGGCCTGAGATCGAGGATCTGGATCCTGCAGTTCTCAAAGACCTTAGCCTGGTAAGGAACTGATCATGGGAGCCCCCCTGCCCGTCTCGCCGCTGGCTCCGGCCAGCTTCCCCGACCTTCCGGTGATCAAGGGCGTGCGTTTTGCATCAGCCGCGGCCGGGGTCAAATATCAGGGCCGGACCGATGTGATGCTTGCGGTCATGGACCCGGGCACTGCGGTTGCCGGGGTGTTCACCCGGTCCACGACCCGCTCCGCACCTGTTCTGGACTGCCAGGCCAAACTGGGCGGCGATGCTGACACCGGTGCCGCGATCCTGGTCAATTCCGGCAATTCCAATGCGTTCACCGGCCATTACGGGCAAAGCTCGGTGGCAGAGATCACAACTGCCGTTGCGGATGCAACCGGCTTGCCTGCCGGACGCGTCTTTACTGCCTCTACCGGCGTCATTGGCGAACCGCTGCCGCATGATCGAATTGTAGCAAAGATCGGCGAGCTGAACGGGAGTTTAAGCGAAAACGCGCTGCAAGGCGCCGCCAAGGCGATCATGACCACCGACACTTTTGCCAAAGGTGCCAGCGCCACGGTGGGGATCGGTGGCCAAACAGTGAAGATCGCCGGCATCGCCAAGGGCTCAGGCATGATCGCCCCGGATATGGCTACGATGCTCGTCTACATATTCACCGATGCGAAGGTCAGACAAGCTGACCTGCAGGCGCAGTTGGCGGAAATCTGCAACCGCACGTTCAACTGCATCACCGTGGACAGCGACACCTCGACCTCAGACAGCCTGATGCTGTGCGCCACCGGTGCTTCGGGCGTCGACGCAACAGGAAACGAGGAGTTTGCAGCAGGCCTGGAGCGGGTAATGCTTGACCTGTCGCACCAGGTGGTGCGCGATGGGGAAGGCGCCACCAAATTCGTGGAAGTTCAGGTGACCGGCGCGGCCTCGGATGCGGATGCCAAAGTTCATGGCCTGGCCATCGCCAACTCTCCGCTGGTGAAAACCGCGATTGCGGGCGAAGACCCGAACTGGGGCCGGGTGGTAATGGCAATTGGAAAATCCGGCGCCGCAGCCGACCGGGACCTGTTGTCAATCTCATTTGGCGACGTGAGAGTCGCCGAAAAGGGCTGGGTCGCACCGGACTACAAGGAAGATCTCGGCGCTGCGGAGATGAAGAAACAGGAGATCACCATAAAAGTCGACCTGGGACTGGGTGCGGGTAAGGCCACGGTATGGACCTGCGATTTGACCCATCAGTATATCTCGATCAACGCGGATTACCGGTCATGAAGGTAGTCCTTGTTTCTGCTGTCGCGCTCATCGACGCGGATGGGCGCGTGCTCCTGGCCCAGCGTCCCCAAGGAAAATCCATGGCCGGTTTGTGGGAGTTCCCGGGCGGCAAGATTGAGCCAGGCGAAACACCGGAGGCAGCCCTGGTCCGTGAATTGCAGGAGGAACTGGGCATTGACACCTGGGCGTCCTGCCTGGCGCCGTTGACCTTCGCCAGCCACTCCTACGAGGATTTCCACCTGCTGATGCCGCTTTTTGCCTGCCGTAAGTGGGACGGCATTCCGCAAGCCAAAGAGGGGCAGACCCTGACATGGGTGCGGCCGCAGGATTTGCGGGATTATCCAATGCCACCGGCCGATATCCCGCTGATTCCGATCCTTCGGGACTGGTTGTAACACGCAGGTAGCTGCACCACGGCGGTTCAAGACTTTCCCAACGGTGAATTTACTCGGTTTTCCGGGTTATAAATCGGACTTATAGTAGTGTCCCGGGTCCTGCTGTGACTTCATTCTTCATCCTCGGCCCGGCCGCAGTTACAAAGCGGCGACTGTCGCCGGGCCCATGCGGGCTGTGTTGCCGATGGCGGCGACGATTTCGAGGGTCATACAGCGCCCTCTGACCGCTCGCTCTTCGTTTGACTACTGCATTAGGAAACCGGCCGGGCGCGTCACCGCGGCTTCCATCGCTTAAATCCCGACGACATCCGCCCACGAGCGGGCGGTCCAGAAACACGTCGGCCGGGCGAACGTGCTGGACGCAGAGGCGTGCGTAGAACGGCAGGGCCGAACCCTAGTCCTGATCTCCCGGCTCGACGAACTTGGTTAGCGGAGCCTTTAAAGGCGCTTCAGCCCCTGCGGCACGTAACAGTGAAGTACGCTTAAGAAATCCTGCAGAAACAAACAGGCCCCGGCAAAGGTGCCAGGGCCTGCTCATAAATCTGACTTTAGCAACGATCAGTCGAGGGTACGGGTGACTTCTTCGCGCTCGAAGATCTCAATCACGTCGTTCGGACGGACATCATCGTAGTTTTCGAACGCCATACCGCATTCCTGGCCAGACTGGACTTCGGACACTTCGTCCTTGAAGCGTTTCAGGGTCTTCAGCGTGCCTTCGTGGATCACCACGTTGTCGCGCAGCAGACGCACGCCAGCCGAACGGCGGGCGATCCCCTCGGTGACCAGACAGCCGGCAACCTTACCAACCCCGGTAACCTTGAAGACTTCCTTGATCTGCGCGTATCCGATGAAATTCTCGCGGATCTCGGCAGACAGCAGGCCGGAAGCCGCCGCTTTCACATCATCCACCAGATCATAGATCACCGAATAATAACGGATCTCGACGCTCTTCTGGTTGGCGGTGTTGCGGGCCGAAGCGTTGGCACGGACGTTGAAGCCCATGATCGGCGCACCGGAGGCTTCTGCGAGGCCGACATCGGTTTCGGTGATCGCACCAACGCCCGAATGCAGCACGCGAACGCGCACCTCGTCATTGCCGATCTTTTCCATCGCCTGCACGATGGCTTCCGCGGACCCCTGCACGTCAGCTTTGAGCAAGATCGGCAATTCGGAGACGCTTTCGTCATCCTTGGCCTTCTGCATCAGCTGTTCCAGCGTGGTCGCCGCACCAGCAGCGGCACGCTTATCTTTTGCGGCCTGCTCACGGTATTCTGCGATCTCACGCGCCTGTGCTTCGGTGTCGGTCACGTTCAGCACGTCGCCTGCTTCCGGGGTGCCGTTCAGGCCAAGAACCTCGACCGGGACCGACGGGCCGGCTTCCTGGACGCGTTCGCCCTTGTCGTTGATCAGCGCACGTACCTTGCCGTATTGCTCACCCACAACAAAGATATCGCCCTGGCGCAGGGTCCCATTCTGAACCAGCACGGTTGCCACGGGGCCGCGACCCACATCCAGCTGTGCCTCGATTACGGCGCCTTGAGCGGCGCGGTCGGGGTTAGCCTTCAGTTCCAGAATTTCCGACTGCAATGCAATGGCTTCCAGCAGCTCGTCGAGGCCCTGGCCGGTAACAGCGGAAACCTCAACGTCCTGCACGTCACCGGACATCGCTTCCACGACTACTTCGTGCTGCAGCAAGTCAGTACGAACCTTTGTCGGGTCAGCAGCCGGCTTGTCAATCTTGTTGATCGCCACAATCATCGGAACCTGCGCCGCCTTGGCGTGGTTGATGGCTTCGATGGTCTGCGGCATCACCGCATCATCTGCGGCCACAACCAGAACCACGATATCCGTCACCTGAGCGCCACGCGAGCGCATCGAGGTAAAGGCCGCATGGCCGGGCGTATCGAGGAAGCTCAGCACAGTGCCGCTTTCGGTTTTCACCTGATAAGCGCCGATGTGCTGGGTAATGCCGCCGGCTTCGCCAGCCACAACCCGGGCATCCCGGATTGCATCCAGCAGCGAAGTCTTGCCATGGTCAACGTGGCCCATGATGGTGATGACAGGCGGACGCGGTTTCAGATCGTCTTCCTTGTCCTCAATCTCCTTAATCACGTCTTCAACGTCGGAGGCAGACACCCGGACCACCTTGTGGCCGAACTCTTCGATGATCAGTTCTGCGGTGTCGGCATCGATGGTCTGGTTCTGCGTGACCATCATGCCCATGTTCATCAGCGATTTGACAACTTCGCCAACGCGCTCCGCCATCCGGTTGGCCAGTTCAGAAACCACGATCGCCTCGGGCAGCTGAACATCACGGATGACCTTTTCACGCTCGACCTGGCCGCCCATAGCTTTTTGCCGGGCACGCTCTTGCTTGCGCTTCATCGACGCCATCGACCGGTGGCGATTGCCACCGCCGCCAGTGGCCTGCCCCAAAGTCAGTTTACCCGAACGGCGGCCATCGTCCTGGCCCTTGCCGCGGTTCTGACGCTGTTCGCGTTCACGGTCTGCTTTGCGCGGCGCGGCAGCAGGCGCAGGTTTGTTCGGCGCCGGGCGCGCCGCTTTGGGCGTGTCGGCAGCAGGCGCAGCGGCAGCAGCAGCGGCACGTTCTTTTGCCACTTCAGCTTCACGCTTCTTGCGCTCTTCTTCTTCCTGCTTTGCCTTAGCTCGGTCCTCGGCTTCGCGCTGTTCGCGTTCCTTCGCTTCCGCTTCGGCGCGGCGGCGGTTCCGCTCTTCTTCACGCGCTTTTTCTTCGGCAGCCCGAGCGGCCGTTTCTTCGGCCTCACGTGCCTTGGCGGCCTGCAGCGCCTTCAGGCGGCGCTCCATCTCTGCGTCACTGATGCCGGCAGGCCGGCGCGATCCGGATGTGGATGGTGCAGCACCGCTGCCCCCCTTGGCCGCACCCGGCTTGGGAACCACAACGCGCTTGCGCTTGGTTTCCACTACGACATTCTTGGTCCGTCCATGGCTGAAACTCTGTTTCACGTTCCCCGGACGGGAACTCCCACGCAGACCCAGTGTCTTTTTGCCGTCACTATCGCTCATAAAGCTTCTTATCCTTCCGTGCGGCCGTCGCCGCCCACCATTTCGCGCAAACCTTGCAGTCGTTGCGCCTCATCTACAACACGTTTGCTGAGTCCGCCAGAGGCGAGGGCGGCATGTATTGCAGTTTGGCGCCCAAATGCCAGTCCCAGCTCGTCCGCCGTGAGGCAGCCGATGAATTTGCCCTTGTAGGGGGTGCTCAGCTTCGACTTCCCGCGCCCTGACCCGTCAGAAGCCTGGATCAGCACCCGGGCGTCCTCTTTGTACAGCCAGTCTTTCACCCGTTCGAAGCCGGACACAGCATCGCCCGACTTACGCGCCAGACTGATCAGCTCGACAAGCCGGCGGGCAACCTGCCGCTCGACCTCCTGAACCAAATCGTCCGGCACCTGAACCTGGGCCTTGAAGCTGCGGGAAAACAGCTTCTTCTTGACCGCGGTTTCCAATGCCGCCCGGCTGGACGCCACATAGACACCGCGGCCGGGCAGCTTGCCCATCACATCAGGCACAACTTGCCCGTCAGGACCCATCACGAATCGGATGAGGCCCTGTTTGGGCTGGATCTCGCCGGTTGCGATGCATTTGCGTTCGCTCCCGTCGGTCCGGTCTTTTGTGGCGCCGCCGCGTGTCATGCAGTTCCCCTCCGCAAAGCCTCAATTCAGGCTTCGCCTTCCTCTTCGTCATCGTCTTCAACTGCGTCTTCTTCCAGCTCAGCCGGATCAACCCAGCCTAGCATGATACGGGCAGTCATCACCCGATCCTGCGCCTGCTCCAGCGTCATGCCGAAAGGTTCCAGGATACCATCGTCCTTGACCCGTTCGCCGCCATCGTTGGTCCAGCCGCCGGCCAGTTCCCAATCCGCACAAGTAGCGAAATCTTCCAGCGACTTCACGTCGTCCTTGGCCAGGGCCTCTACCATCTGCGGGGTCAGGCCCTCGAACTGAATCAGGCTGTCTTCAGCACCCAGTTCACGGGCGGCATCCAGCGCCGCTTTGGCCTTGGCTTCCAGGTAGTCGCGGGCACGGGCTTGCAGTTCCCCTGCGGTTCCTTCATCGACACCGTCGATAACCAGCAGTTCGTCCAGTTCGACATAGGCGACTTCTTCTAGGTTCGTAAAGCCTTCAGAAACCAGCAGCTGGGCAAAAAATTCGTCCAGATCCAGGGTTTCCATGAACAGCTTGGTGCGCGCTTCGAATTCCTTCTGGCGGCGGGCCGATTCTTCCTCTTCGGTCATGATGTCGATGTCGAGGTTAGTCAACTGTGATGCCAGGCGCACGTTTTGCCCGCGGCGGCCAATAGCCAGGCTCAACTGTTCCTCAGGAACGACAACTTCGATCTTGCCTGCTTCTTCATCAAGCACAACCTTGGTCACTTCAGCCGGCTGCAGCGCATTCACCAGGAATGTCGGCTGGTCCTCATTCCAGGGGATGATGTCGATTTTCTCACCCTGCAACTCGTTCACCACGGCCTGTACGCGGGAACCGCGCATACCCACACAAGCGCCGACCGGATCGATCGAGCCGTCGTAAGAGATAACAGCGATCTTGGCGCGCGAACCGGGGTCGCGGGCCACAGCCTTGATCTCGATGATGCCGTCATAGATTTCCGGCACTTCCATCTTGAACAGCTCGGCCATGAATTCCGGCGCGGTGCGGGACAGGAAGATCTGCGGGCCGCGCGGTTCGCGGCGCACATCTTTGATATAGCAGCGCACCCGGTCGTTCGGGCGATAGCTCTCGCGGCCGATCTTCTCGTTGCGGCGCAAGATCGCCTCGCCGGCGCCCACATCGACGATGACGTTGCCGTATTCTTCGCGCTTGACCAGGCCGTTGATGATGGTTCCGGCACGGTCCTTGAATTCTTCGTACTGTCGGTCGCGCTCGGCTTCGCGGACTTTCTGCAGGATCACCTGCTTGGCCGATTGCGCGGCGATCCGGCCCATCTCAACCGGCGGCACTTCCTCGACATAGGTCTGGCCTACTTCTGGGTTGGCCATGTACTGGCGTGCCTGATCGACCGTCATCTCGGCCTGGTAGTTTTCCAGCTCTTCTTCCGCCACCACGGTGCGTACGCGGGTGAATTTTGCCCGGCCGGTCTTGCGGTCGATAGACACCCGAATATCCATTTCGGCGCCGTAGCGGCTTTTGGCCGCACGGGCGAGGCTCTCTTCCATCGCCTCGATGACCAGACCTGGGTCGATCATCTTTTCGCGCGCCACGGCCTCGGCGGTTTGCAACAGCTCCAGCTGGTTTGCAGAGGTGATAGCCATTACTTTTTCTCCTCTTCGGACTCTTCGGTCTCGATTTCGTCGAATGCGTCTTCGTTGAGCGTGCCGGCCTCTTTGCGCTGGCGCAGCATTTCCTTGATCAAATCATCGGTCAGAACAAGCTTGGCGTCGCTCAGCCAGTCAAACTTCAATCCGATTGTCACGGTCTCGCCCTGATCCTCAATGTTGATCAGGACTTCGTCCTCTTCAGTTCCCGCCAGTTCGCCCTTAAAGCGGCGGCGGCCGCCGACCATCTCGGCGGTTTCCAGCTTGGCCTCGTAACCTTCGAACATCTCGAAGTCCTTCATCCGCGTCAGCGGGCGGTCGATGCCGGGGCTCGACACTTCCAGCGCATAAGCGTCGATAAGCGGATCCTCAACGTCCAGCACGGCGCTTACCGCATTGGAGATATCAGCGCAGTCATCCACTTCGATGCCGCCATCCGGCTTATCGGCCATGATCTGCAATGTGGTTGCCTTACCAGACATCAGCCGGATCCGCACCAGCTCATAACCCAAGTCCTCGATCACCGGGGTGATGATCTCGGCCAGGCGCCGGTCGATGGCAGCTTTGGCAATCAGGTCGTTGGTCATCAGACCTCCACTTGGGGCTTGCAGGCAATGGCCTGCGGGCACAAAAAAACGGGCGCGCGGCCCGTTGAAATTCCCGGTGGAGCCTTAAACCAGAGGTTCAACGCGCCGCTGTTGTCAAAGGCATATAGGACGGTTCGCCCAAAACTGCAAGAGGATCGTGCAGCGCGCAAAACGGCTGACTGCCGGACTGCTACCCCAGCTTGCCCTGAATATCCGCCGCAACCCCACCCACGACCCCCTGATCCTGGCCGCCGATCACCAGATAAACAATGCCTTCACTGACCCGGGTGGCAACGGCCATGCCAGCCAGAAACTCGCTTGCACTGCCTTGCCGGCGCCGGCGGAGCAGGTGATGCAAAAGGCGACCGGTACGCCGTCCGGGTCCAGAAATGCCATTTGCAATAGGGGTTTATCTTTGAAGCCAAGCAGCCAGGCGCATTTTGAATTCCCGCCTCTTGGCAGATCGAGCAGGAAACGGGTCGACGCTCTGACCGATGGAAAACCCGGCCAGCACTTTGGCCGTCACTCCGGACGCCTGCCCGGCATTCGCCACAGCGTAAATGATGCAGAACGACTGGTCGAATGCCGCGGCCGCATTCCAGCCCGGTGCCTTTTGCGGCTGGGTCCCCCTGCAGCATGTAGTTGGAAAGAACTCCCCGGCCGGCAACCATCGGCTTTCCGGCAACCCGCTGCCGCAAGGCACAGGCGGGACGGGATGAGGGAATCAGCCTTACGCCATCGGCGAGGCAGCCAGCGCCGCGGCGGATAAGACGGCCCGCAACGCAGCCACCGAATTTTCAGAGGCTGTGAACACTGCGCCGAAACCGCATCTTAGTTCAGCGCAAGCACGACCCGGCTGAGCAGGCCAGTGTCCACCTCACCCCCCATGCAGGCCGTCAGCTTTTCATCAGCGAATGCCGCCTGCGCTTGCTTCATCTTCCCATCTCCGTTTCCGCCAACTTTCCCGCAATCTTCCTGCGGGCGGCCGCCAGTCTGCTCATCACCAAACCAATGGCGATATATCTCAGTACGAAAACCAGCTCGCTTCCTTTCCATCACATTCCAAAAGGGCGATGCGCGAAAACCGCATGAATTGCAGATGTTTGAAGAAAAGCGAGGCTATCCAAAGCGTTATTGCCTACATGCTTTAGGAGAGCTGCAGCGTCAAATTGAGGATAGCCGGTCAGGCCAGCCACCAGCGCTCGGCAATGCGCCCGTCATCCAGTGGTGATCGCCGCCCTACCGTGCGCGGAATACCGACATTTTGCCGGGCGGCCAGGGCCATGTCGCTGGATGAGGGGTGATAAAAGAACGCGCCGCGCTTCAGCAGCCCGCGCGGTTCCGGGAGCGCTGCCACATCAACATAACCGTCGCGCAGAGCCTCGGCCCGGATTTCCGCATCAGGGATCACAATGATCTCCACGGTCTGCACCCAGCCTGCTGTGCCAGATTTATAGTGATGTTCAACACTGCAAGCTCGGAAATGGCGGCCTTCCTGCGCGCGCTCCACTTTGTAGCATCCAGTGCCAATCGCATTGGACAACGGCACAGGCAGTTCTCCGCCAGGTGCAACAATTTGATCGGTGCCGGCAAGCAGATAGGGCAAATGCGGATTGCTTTGGGTCAGCTCAATCAGCAGCTGACGACTGCCCAGCGCGGTGATCGCTCGCACCTCCGCACCGGCAATACCTTGTGTGGCAAGCGAGGCTGCTGCGTCCTCTGCCAAGAAAAGCGTACCGTCATGAAACGTCACACCCGCGCGCAAATCGAAGGTCCAGGTCTTTGCATCCTGCGTCGAATGCCAGCCAGTGGCCAGTTCACCGCGCAGCAGTCCATCGGCGGCGATTTCAGTCAGCGTATCATAGACTGCACCGCGGGCGGCCTGTTCCAGCATCCCGCCTTCGCGCGGAACGGCAAGGCGAAAAACGCCGCCGGCCTTCGGAGATGCATTGACCGACCCGCCTGCTGCTGCCAGCAGAGCAGCAGCTGCACCCGATGTGAACAGCGCGCGGCGGTCTATGCGCGTCATGGCACAAGTTCTCCTGCAATCCGGTCCATCGCCCGGACTAACTCAGCGCTGATTCCCGGTTCTGACAAAGCATGGCCGGCATTGCGCACCATCTTCAACTCCGCATTCGGCCACAGCTCATTCAGGCGCCAGGCAGAAGACGGCGGGCAGATCATATCGTAACGGCCCTGCACGATGACCCCGGGAATATGAGAGATCCGGCCCATATTGGCGAGGATCTGGCCATCGTAATCGAGGAAACCGCTATTGATGAAATAGTGGTTCTCCAGCCGGGCAAAGGCACGGGCGTAATCTCCGGGGCTTTCTCCGCTCTGACCGTTGGAATGCACCGAAGCCAGCGCGTTCTCCCATGCAGACCAGGAGCGGCCATAACGCATTTCCTCTTCCAAATTTCCGGAAAACAACCGCTTGTGATAGGCGGCGATCATGTCGCTGCGCTCAGCATCCGGAATCAGAGAAACGAATTTGGCCCAGGTTTCGGGCCAGAATTTGCCGGCGCCGCCGCCATAGAACCAATCCAATTCAGCGCGGGTCATCAGGAACACGCCGCGCAGGATGATTTGCTGGACCCGGCCGGGGTGGGTCTGGGCATAAATCAGCGCCAGTGTCGCCCCCCAGCTGCCGCCGAACAGAATCCAGGATTCGATGCCGAGCTGACTTCGAATCAGCTCCATATCGGCAACCAGATGCCAGGTGGTGTTGTCCTCACACGACGCATAGGGGCGCGAGCGGCCGCATCCGCGCTGGTCGAACAGGATGATTCGGTACACATGCGGGTCAAAATACCGCCGCATTGCCGGGCTGCTGCCGCCGCCAGGGCCGCCATGGCACACGATCACGGGAATACCATTGGGATTACCGGTTTGCTCGGCATATATGCGGTGGCCCTGGCCTGCGTCGATCATACGCTGGTCAAAGGGCTCGACCGGCGGGTAAAGATAATGCACAGCGCGCTTTTGGTCCGGGTATCTATCCATTACTGACCTTAGTGAAACGTCAGACTACAAAAGAGCACACGGAGACAGGAATGCAAGCGCCTCAATCCACGGTCGACCCTGCCGAAATCGCAAAATTCGAAGCGATGGCGGCAGAGTGGTGGAATCCGAACGGCAAGTTCAAGCCTTTGCACATGCTAAATCCTTGTCGGCTTGACTATATTACCCGTCAGATCGCCGGGGAATTCGCCCGCGACCTGACGTCACAGCACCCGTTCAAAGGACTGCGGCTGCTGGATATCGGATGTGGCGGCGGGCTGCTTAGCGAGCCCATGGCGCGGTTGGGTGCAACAGTTGTGGGCGCCGATGCCGCAGAAGGCAACCTGCCGGTCGCCCGCATTCATGCCGAACAGTCCGGGCTGGAGATTGACTACCGCCACACCACCGCCGAAGCGCTGGCCGAGGCCGGCGAGCAATTCGACGTGGTGCTCAACATGGAAGTGGTGGAACATGTTGCCGACCCGGTCAGCTATCTGACGGCGACCCAGCTGCTGCTGAAACCGGGCGGGCTGGAGATCTGCTCGACGCTCAACCGCAACCCCAAAAGCTTTGCCATGGCCATTATCGGAGCTGAAGTGATCATGCGCTGGCTGCCGCGGGGCACCCATGAATGGTCAAAGTTCATTACCCCGGACGAGCTGTTCGAGCTGCTGCGCAAGGCCGGGCTGAAGCCGGTGGACCGAAAGGGGTTCGTGTTCAATCCGATCACTTGGAACTGGTCCATCTCCGAACGAGATTTGTCGGTAAACTATGTGACCGCCAGCGTAAAACCGGGCTGAGGTGCCTTCGCCGGCCGGTTTCAGCTGCCGCCTATGCTAAAGGATAGGTGGTAATCCTTATGCTCTCTTTAGTCATCGCGCCTCGCTTGGTATTTGTAACACGCGGGCTTGGTTTATTTTTCTGAGCCGCGACCGGGCACAAGCTACGAATCTATCGGATGCTTGCGGGCGTCACTTCAGAGGCTGCCCATTAGCTGTACGATTGCCATTCACGGCATGGTGGGGAAAAGGGGCGCTTGTTTGCAGGCGTCCCTTTTTATGCCGGGCAAATGACGGCTTGGATTCTGCCTCTCAGCCACTCTCTTCCAGCTTGCCGCGCAGTTCGCGCAAAATAGGCAAGGTCGCCCGGACCCGATCGCTGCCTAATTCACCCACAACTTCCGAGATCACCGGTATGATCCCGGCCAGTGCCGCGTCACGGGCCTGCTTGCCAGCCGGGCTGATGGCCACCATTTTGCGCCTTGCATCGTCCCAATCGGGGCGGACATGGATGTATCCCGCAACTTCCAGCTTGCTCAGCGTGTTGGTCATCGCCCCGCGGGTCACGTGAAACGCTTTGGCCAGCTGCGCGGGCGAGCGTTCCAACCCGGCCCGACCCAAGTGGTTCAGCACCGAGAAATGCGACAGTTCCATCCCTTTGGGCAGCACTTTGCTAAGACGTGACCGCGCCAGCTGGTCAGCCATAAGAATTTCGCTGAACAGCGATACCGCCAGGGAATGGGTCTCATCCATCAGGGTTCGTCAAACTCCCGGTCGTGAGTCAGGGACGGCACGCGTCTGCGCGCTTCTGCCACTTTTTCAAGATCAAGATCAACGAAAGTCACGCCTGGTTCTTGGCCCGCGTCGGCAAGCACCTCGCCCCAAGGGGCCACAGCCAGCGAATGGCCATAGGTCTTGCGGCTGGGCCCGCGAGAGGCCGGGTGCTGGCCGGTCTGCGCCGGGGCCAGCACAAAGCAGCCGGTTTCGATCGCCCGGGAACGCAGCAGCGAATGCCAATGAGCCGCGCCCGTAACATAGGAAAACGCTGCCGGCGCTGTGAGAATCTGCGCGCCTCCCTTGGCCAAGGCCCGGTGCAAATGAGGAAAGCGCACGTCATAACAGATCGTCATGCCGATATTGGCGAATGGTGTTTCTGCCACAATCGCCTTCGTACCCGGGCGGTAGCCATCGGATTCGCGGTAAGTTTCCTCTGGGGTGACCTCCACGTCGAACATGTGGATCTTATCATAGCATGCTTTGATTTCCCCAGATGGGGAAATCAGAAACTGCCGGTTGGCGAAACGCCCGTCCTCATCGTGGGTCTTAATCCCCAGCGAACCCAGCAGCAGCCACACCCCATGTTTCGCGGCCTCGCCACGCAAAGTTTCGAGGATCGGGTCGTTTTCTTGATGGCAAAGCACAGCATTCTGATGCGTCCGGCTGCCGGAAAGGCAATTGGTGACCTCCGGCGTCAGCACAAACCCTGCCCCGCCGCGGACAGCCTCAGCCATCATCGTCTTCACCGTTTCCAGGTTTTCAGCAGGGATGTCGGTGGACGTCATCTGAATCAGAGCTGCGCGCATTCTGTCTCTCCCGGTTCAGGCTGCAAGAAGCGGGTCGAGCTTGCCCGCCTGCTCCAGCGCATAAAGCTCATCACAGCCGCCGACATGGGTGTCGCCGATAAAGATCTGCGGCACCGTGCGACCGCCATTAGCGCGCTGAATCATCTCTGCCTTGCGATCCGGCTGCGCCAAAACGTTGATCTCCGAAAAGGTGACCCCCTTCTGGTTCAGCAGACGCTTGGCCGCGTGGCAAAATCCGCACAGCGGCGAGGTGTAGATTTCAACGGTTTTCATTCAGGACCCCATGATCTGATTTCGAAGGTTGTGGAGGAATTGGGCATTCATTGCAACAATTGCCAGAGGCGGGCGCGCCGCTTCACGCTCGCGTGACACGGGCCAGCACCGCAACACGCACTTCTGCTGCTCCGGCTAGCAGGCAGGCATCAGTACAAGCGCTGAGGGTGGCGCCGGAGGTCATCACGTCATCCACGATCAGAACCGTCCGCCCTTTGATCCGCCCTTTCCGGCTTGGGTGGGTCGTAATTGCAGCACCCAAATGCTGATAACGCTGGTCCCGCGTCTTGCCTTCCAGTGCGGGGGTCCGCCGGAACCTGCTCAGCAGGTCCGGGCAAAACTCCAATTCCGTGCGATTCGCCATTGAACCAGCTAGCAAGGCGGATTGGTTATACTTACGCTTCAGCAGCCGGGTCCAATGCAGCGGTACTGGGCATATCAGAGGATTATCCTCCAGCAATGGCTGCACAGCCCGCTCCAGCCATGCAGCGGCCATGTGCGCAATTTCCGTCCTGTCACCATGTTTCAGTGCCAGAACAAGCTTGCGGCCCTGCCCCTCATAAAGCAGCGCAGATCGCCCCTGGCTCCAAGGACGTGGATGGCGCAGGCAGCTGTCGCATTCCAGGCGGAAGCCATCCGCCTCGCCCGGCAATGGGGCGCCGCAGCCCTCGCAGACCGTGCCGCTGATGAAATGCATCTCGGCCCAGCAGGAACCGCACAGGCCAAAGTCGCTGCCAACCAGCCCTCCGCAGTTCATGCATTGCGGCGGGTATATCAATGAAACAGCGGTTTGAATCCCACCCAACAGCATCTAAATAGCTCCCATGACACAAGCACCTGCACAGCTTTTCGACCGTCGCACCCTGGCGGCCCGCCGCGCACGCCGGCGTGCCGATGCCCTGTTTCTGCACCGGATGGCGCGGGATGAGGTCGAGGATCGCCTGAACATGGTTAACAGACGCTTTACAGCGCCCGCCGTTGTCTGCCCTTTCCCGGAAGTCTGGGAGGGATTTCTACCCGGTGCCGCAGTGGTTCCTGATAACGATGTGCTGGCGCTGGAAGAAAGTGCCCATGATGTGTTGATCCACGCCATGTGCCTCCATTGGGCCAATGACGCGGTAGGCCAGCTGATCCAGTGCCGTCGTGCGCTGAAGGAGGACGGTCTGCTGCTGGTTGTCATGCTTGGCGGTCATACCTTGCAAGAATTGCGCGCGGCCATGGCTGAGGCAGAAACCGTGGTGATGGGAGGCCTTTCACCGCGCGTTGCGCCCATGGGGGAAATCCGCGACCTGGGCGGTTTACTGCAGCGGGCGGGTTTTGCTCTGCCGGTAGCGGATCTGGTACCGCTGACTGCCGAGTACCGCAACCTCACCCATCTGATCCACGACCTGCGTGGTATGGGAGAGACCAACGTCCTTGCCCAGCGGCTGAAAAACCCGGCGCCACGTGCCCTTTTTCAGCTCGCCGATCACATCTATCAGGAACATTTTGCCAACGCAGAAGGGCGGCTGCCCGCCACGTTCGAGCTGGTCTGCCTGACCGGCTGGTCGCCGTCGGACAACCAGCAGAAGCCCTTGCGCCCCGGCACTGCACGGATGCGCCTCGCCGATGCGTTGAGAGTGCCGGAAACCAAGCTCAAGCCCTGATAAATTTTCGCTATGGCTGCACCAATGTGATCCAATTGGCCTTCTGTGCGTAAAGACAGTAACTTGCCGCCAACCACCAATTTCTCAGCCCTACAGGACCTGCCAATGCTGGACGCCGCCCGGACCGCTAAATGCCCTGCCCACGCCCCTGCAGATCACCCTAAGATTCCGGTGGAAAAGGTCGGCATCCTTCTGGCCAACCTCGGCACGCCGGATAATTTTTCGTACTGGCCGATGCGCCGGTATTTGAACGAATTCCTGTCCGACAAAAGAGTGATCGACTACCCGTCCTGGAAATGGCAGCCGCTGCTGCAGCTGATCATCCTGACCAAACGTCCGTTCTCCTCGGGCGCCGCCTATAAATCGATCTGGAACCACGACAGGGGTGAAAGCCCGTTGATGACCATCACTAAAGACCAAACCGGCAAGATAGCAGCGGCGATGAAAGCACGGTATGGCGATCAGGTGGTAGTCGATTTCTGCATGCGCTATGGCAACCCCTCGACCAAATCCAAAGTGCGGGAAATGGTTGCGGCCGGCTGCCAAAAGATCCTGTTTGCACCGCTCTACCCGCAATACGCTGGTGCCACCTCCGGCACTGCCAACGACCAGTTCTTCCGCGCCCTTATGGATGAACCTTGGCAGCCTGCCTCCCGCACGATCGCGCCCTATTTCGACCAGACTGCTTACATCGACGCTTTGGCGCGATCGGTGGAAGTAGCCTATGCCAAAGCGGAAAGGCGCCCGGATATCCTGGTGGTTTCCTATCACGGTATGCCAAAGCGCTACCTGATGCAGGGCGACCCGTACCACTGCCAGTGCCAAAAGACGACACGCCTGCTTAAGGAGCGGCTTGGCTGGGAGGATACCTGGATCACTACTACCTTCCAGTCTGTATTTGGACCCGAAGAATGGTTGAAGCCTTACACTGTGGATCACGTCGCAACGCTTGCCAAGGAAGGCAAGAAGAGCATCGCGGTGATCGCGCCGGCCTTCTCGGCCGATTGCATCGAGACGCTGGAAGAAATCAACGAAGAGATCTGTGAAAGCTTTATGCATGCCGGCGGCGAGGACTTTCTTTATATCCCCTGCCTTAACGATGATAACGATCACATTGCGGCACTGGCCGCTGTGATCGAGCAGAATCTGCTAGGCTGGCTAGACTAAATCTCTGTCCCGGTCCAAATAGGATCCAATGTTAGATCGCTGGGCACACTGCCAGACCGGGGAGATTTTAGATGACGCTTGCGCATTGGGCCGCCGCCCTTGAACAGCATTGGGGGATCGAGGCGGAATTGAGCCGCCTCGATGGGGAGTATGACCTGAACTTCCTGGCCAAAGGGAGAGATGGCAAGGGTTATATACTTAAAGCCATGCGCCCCGGCTGCGAGACCTGGCTGGTCGATATGCAAGTAAAGGCGTTTGAGCATATCGCCGCGCGCCAGCCGGATCTGCCCTGCCCGCGGGTAATTGCCTCTGCAAATGGCCAGTCGCTGCTGAAACTACCGGATGAAGACGGTCAAAACCGCATGGTCTGGCTGCTTAACCAGTTGCCGGGGCGCTGCTATGCCAAGGCTGAACCGAAAAGCGATGCGCTGATCCATGAGATTGGACAGGTTTTAGGCGGCTCAGCCAAGGCGCTGGCAGATTTCAAGCACGAGGGGCTGGAGCGCGACTTCAAATGGGATCTGATGCGGGCGGGATGGATCACGGATCAGCTGCCCTGCATCACCAACCCGGCCCGACGGGCGATCCTAAATGAGATCGCTTGCGAGTTTGCTAAGTTAGCGCCTGTTCTGGCAAAGCTGCCCAAGCAGGCCATCCATAACGATGCAAACGATTACAACATCATGGTTGCAGGTGAACTTGGAGATCCCCGCCATGTCTCGGGCCTGATCGATCTGGGCGACATGTGCGCCGCGCCGCGGGTCTGCGATCTGGCAATTGCCGCGGCCTATATCGTGCTGGACCATTCCGCGCCGGAGGCCGCCCTGGCGGCGCTGGTGGCCGGCTATCACAGCGTCTGCCCGCTGACGCCTGCTGAGATTGATTTGATCTGGCCGCTCTTGCACGCACGGCTGGCGGTCAGCGTGGTGAACTCCACACTGATGGCGGCGGAAGATCCGGATGATCCCTATGTCACCATTTCACAGGCGCCAGCCTGGCGGTTCCTGGAGGGCAATTCGCTGCACCGAGGGCTGCTGTCTGCCCGGCTGCGCGCCGCCTGCGGTCTGCCGGTGGTGGAAGGTGCAGACCGTGTGATGGCCTGGCTGGAGCAGGAACGCGGAAACTTCGCTCCGCTGATGGGGCAGGATCTGGGTGATGCCCCCATGGGATCGCTATCAGTGGAAAACTCCACCTGGCCGCAGAACCCATTCCACATGCCAGCCGAGGAAGCCGCAAAGGTTGGTGAAGAATTCGAAGACAACGGCCGCATCTGGCTGGGCTATTACCACGAACCGCGGCTGGTATATACCGATCCGGCATTTCGAAACGGCCCATGGAAAGCCAGCGACCGCCGCACGGTGCATCTGGCCGTGGATGCCTTTGCCACGGCGGGCACTCCGATGTTTGCCCCGCTGCATGGTGAGGTCTTTGCGGCCGAATACCGGGACGGGCATCTGGATTACGGCGGTGTGATCATTCTGCGCCATGAAACGCCTGAGGGCGATTCGTTCTACACTCTGTACGGCCATCTTGACCCGGAATTCATGAATCGCCTGAAGCCGGGTGATGCGGTGGAAAAGGGTGAGCAATTCTGCTGCCTGGGCGATCCCAGTCTGAACGGCGGCTGGGCGCCGCATGTTCATTTCCAGCTGGCACTGACCACCGAAGGAATTGAGACTGATTGGCCCGGTGTCGGCGGCCCTGATGAGATGTACTTCTGGCGCGCAGTCTGCCCCAACCCGGCAGCCCTGCTGAACCTGCCGGATAAAAAGGTCCGCTATCACCCCACCAACAAGGATGAAGTTTTAGCGGGCCGCCGCGCGCATTTTGGTGGCAACCTAAGCCTCACCTACTCCGATCCGGTGATGCCGGTACGCGGCTGGAAGCACCATCTGTTTGATGAATGGGGCCGCCCCTATCTGGATGCTTACAACAATGTGCCGCATGTGGGCCACGCGCACCCGCGGATCCAGACGGTGGCAGCGGATCAGCTGAAACGGATGAACTCCAACACCCGTTACCTGCATCCGGCGCAAACCGCCTTTGCAGACAAGATACTGTCAAAGCTGCCCGGACATTTCGAAGTTTGCTTCTTTGTGAACTCAGGCACCGAGGCCAATGAACTAGCGCTGCGGCTGGCCCGCGCTCATACCGGCGCCAAGGGGATAGTGACGCCCGATCACGGCTATCACGGCAATACCACCGGCGCGATCGCGATCTCCGCCTACAAGTTCAACAAGCCCGGCGGCGCAGGCAAGGCGGATTGGGTGGAATTGGTGGAAGTCGCCAACGATTACCGCGGCTCCTTCCCGCGGTACGATCCGGACCGGGCACAGAAGTTTGCGGATCTGGTGGATCCGGCGATCAGGAACCTGCAGCAAAAAGGCCACGGCATCGCCGGCTTCATCGCTGAAACCTTCCCCTCTGTTGGCGGCCAAATCATCCCGCCCAAAGGTTATCTGCCTGCAGTCTACGACAAGATCCGCGCCGCGGGCGGTGTCTGCATCGCTGATGAGGTGCAAACCGGGCTGGGCCGGCTCGGGGATTATTACTTCGGCTTCGAACACCAGGGCGCGCTGCCGGACATCGTTGTGATGGGCAAACCCATCGGCAACGGCCATCCGCTGGGCGTGCTTGTGACAACCAAAGCAATTGCCGAAAGCTTTGACAACGGGATCGAGTTCTTCTCGACCTTCGGCGGCTCTACCCTGTCTTGCCGGACCGGCAAGGAGGTGCTGGAAATCGTCGATGATGAGGGCCTGCAGGACAACGCACGAGTAATAGGCGCCCAGTTGATCGAAGGGCTGCGGGGGCTGGAACAGAAATACGCCTGCGTTGGCGATGTGCGTGGAATGGGCCTGTTCCTGGGACTGGAACTGATCTCCCCTGATGGTTCCGAAGCCACTGGAATCTGCTCCTACGTCAAGAACAGGATGCGCGATCATCGGATCCTGATCGGGAGCGAAGGCCCAAGGGATAACATCCTGAAAATCCGCCCGCCGCTGACCATAGGTGCAGAAGACGCAGACATGATCATCCATACTCTGGATGCCATCCTGGGCGAAGTGGAGGCGGCCTGACAGCCCCTCCCTACCCGCAGATCAGGCAACAAAAAAGGCGGTGGAGAACCACCGCCTTTTCTGTAACCTTGTACCGAACTTAGCTCGATGCAACAGCTGCGCCGACCAGAACCAGCAGCAGCAGCGGCAGCAGGATGCCGCTGGAAGAACCCTGAGCTTCTTCCACGATGACCGGCGGTTCTACAACCGGCTCGGACAGGTTGCCAGCAGTGGCGGTCGAAGCAGCAGCAGTCAGCGCAGCAGCGATAACGAGTTTTTTCATGTTAACCTCCAGAATTCGCACGGATCATACAACTGAACCACGCACCCAAGACTTATCTCGTATTTTTTTCTAACCAGCAAATCCTCGGGATTGCAATTGCTTGTTATAGTTAACAGCTCAGCGCCCCGCCTCGTGTCGTCAAATTAGCAACACCTGTGTGCCGACTTTGGCTAAGCTGAACAAATCGGCGATATGCTCATTGTAGAGCCCGATGCAGCCATTGGACGATTTACGGCCAATTTTTCGCGTATCGTGGGTTCCGTGGATGCGGTAGTACTTCCAGCTAAGATAAAGCGCATGAGTGCCAAGCGGGTTGTCCGGTCCCGGCGGAATGAAAGCAGGCCATTCAGGGTTGCGCTTGCGCATATTCGGGGTTGGAGCCCAGCCTGGGCCTTCAACCTTGCGGACGATCTTAGTCCGGCCGCGGCGGGTCAGGTCGTCGGACAGCGGTACGGAAGACGGGAACAGTTTGTATACGCTTTCATCCTGTGACCAGTAGTGCAGAGCACGGCTGTCGATATCGACTAGAATCGCTCCGTTCCGCAGGTTATCAAAGTATGGCCTCCAGGATTTGGCGCGGAAGGCAGAAATGTTGCGCTGGACAGACGGTTCCGGCTCAGGCGGCGGGCGCAATGGATCAAAAGCCTGCTGCGCCTCGTCGCTGGTGTCTTGCGCTAAGGCTGACGAGGAAATCAATGCAACGCTGCCGGCAAGAAAATGCCGCCTGCTGAGGGTATCAAAGGGGTTTTGGGGCATCACTCTTTCCAACTTGCGCAATCAGGATCAATGGTCGCGCCATTTTATGGCCCGAAAGCCGCAGTCGCAAATCAATCCGACAAGCAGGCCCGCATATTTCTGCCGGTCCGTTTGCACCTCTGCCGCAGGAAGGATAAATGCATCAGCAACCGACGGAGCGAGAGAGCAATATGAGACGTGTTTTTCTGCTGATGGCTGCTGCATTGATAACTGTAGCAGCGGCATGTACGCCCGTAACAGATTCTGGCAGCACCTACCGTATTAGAAATGCAGATAAAGTGCAGATCCGAATGCTCGATTCTGTCAACGCCCTGCGCGAGGCGGCTGGAGCACCGGCCGTTCAGCTGAATGCGGAGCTGACCGCGGCCGCCGCGACTCATTCCCGGGACATGTCAGTGCAAAACCGGCCATGGCATTTTGGATCCGACGGCTCCTCGCCGCTGGATCGGGTGTCACGTGCGGGTTACACTGGCTCGCTTCTGGGAGAAAACATCTCAGAAACCTACGAGAATGAACAGCAAACCCTGTCTGCTTGGCTGGAACGCCCGGCCACGCGCGCGGTGATTCTCGACCCAAAAGCCTTGAACATGGGGTTCTCTTGGTTTCAGGAGCCAAACGGAAAAATCTGGTGGACGATGGTTATGGGCAGCTGAGCCACGGCGCCGTGCATCAGCACGGCGCCGGCCCAAAGCCGGCAAAAAGGTACTGGCGGCATATCCGCAGGTACGGGAACCCTGGTTGAAATTCAGGGCCGCAAGGCGATAACCGTACCGTCCTGCACCATGGCGTAGATCTCTTCGATCTCTTCATTTGATACTGCGATACACCCGGCGGTCCAGTCATCCACCCGGGATGCGCGCTTCCGCTCCTTGCGGTTGTTCGGCTCTCCGTGGATAAAAATCTCTCCGCCTGGCCGCTTGCCTTGTGCATGCGCATTGGCCCGGTCCTGCCGGTTCGGGTAAGAGATTCCCACCGACAGATGATAGCGGCTGTTGGGATTGCGCCGGTCAATAACATAGGTGCCCTCAGGTGTCTTTCCGTCACCCTCGAAAGCCTTATGCCCCAGCGGTGCAAACCCTAGGTCGACCTCATACTCGCGCAGAATTTCTTCGTTGTGCATCAGGTAAAGCTTACGCGTACCCTTGTTGATCACGATCGAAGTCACTTGCGGTCCGTCATATGACTGAAAGCGACTCACTGTGCCGCTGGAGATGCTGCAACCGGCCAGCGCAAGGCTTGCGGCTGCACCGAAACCAAATGCCCTTCTGTCCATTCTCAAAGCCTGTATTTCTTTTTTGCCTCTATTCAGCCTGTACCGCGAATTGACTGTTAAGGAAATTCACAATTTCCTGTCCTGGGCTGTTTGACGGCTTAGCCTTTGTTCAATCGCTTCCAGCCGGCTCAGCACTTCGTCCCTATAGGCATCTGTGCGTTCCACCTCTTCTTCTCCATGGGCATCCTGCATGGAGTTCACGATCAAGCCGACGAGAAGGTTCACCACAGCAAAAGTCGTCACCATGATGAACGGCACAAAGAAAGCCCAGGCGTGTGGATGCACTTCCATTACCGGTCGCACGATCCCCATTGACCAGCTTTCCAGCGTCATGATCTGGAACAGCGAATAGGCGCTGCGGCCCAAGTTGCCGAACCATTCCGGAAAGTCATGGCCGAACAGCTTGGTAGCGATCACAGATCCGATGTAGAAAATAATCGCCATCAGCAGAAAAACCGAACCCATCCCCGGCAGCGCGGTGATGAACCCCTCGACCACCCGGCGCAGGCGCGGTGCAACCGAAATAACACGGAGCACCCGCAAGATACGCAACGCCCGCAGAACTGACAGCCCTTGCGCCCCCGGTGCCAGCGCAATGCCGACGATCACAAAATCGAACACATTCCAGCCACTCAGGAAAAACCGCAACCTGCGTACAAAAAGTTTGGCCAGAATCTCCATTACAAAGATCGACAAGCAGATGTAGTCGACCAGGTGAATCAGACCGCCAACTTTGGCCATGACATATGGCGCAGTCTCCAGCCCCAGAGTGACTGCATTGACCAGGATGACAGCGGTAATAAACCGGCCAAACCGGTCACTGTCCAGAATCGCTGCCAGGCGGCGTGTCGGGGTGAACGCTTGGGTATCAGTCATCTCAGTCTTTCACGGTGAATCGCGCAACCAGTTCGGTATGGGCCGACCAGCGGAACTGGTCAACAACCTGCACCCAGTCAAGGCTGTAGCCCGCCGCAACCAACGCTTTGGCGTCGCGGGCAAAACTTACCGGATTACAGGACACATAGGCGATCACAGGTGTCCGGGCGATGGCCAGTTGCGCAGTCTGCGCCTCGGCGCCTGCACGGGGCGGATCAATCACAGCAGCATCAAAGGCAGCACCAAACGGGTTCAAATCCTCGGGCAGCAACGGATTGCGGAACAAGTCGCGGACCTCGGTGGTGACTTTCTTCAGTCCTGCCGCCCTGCGCCAGCCTGCATCCAAAGCTTCCAGCATCGAACGCTCACCTTCCACCGCATGCACTTCGGCGGTCAGCGCCAAAGGCAGAGCAAAGGTGCCGCAGCCAGCAAATAAATCGATGATCCGCTTGGCTCCGCTTGTCACTTCCTGAACCGCCGCCAGCAACGCCGCCTCACCTTCGCGTGTGGCCTGCAGGAAGGCCCCAGGCGGCGGACAAACGCGCGCCGAACCAAAGGATTGCATCGGCGGCTGTTCCATCGCAACCGGTTCATCCTCCCAGGTCAATCGGGCAATCCGGTACTGATCTGCCAGCTGCGCCAGTTTAATACGCAGTGGCCCGTCCAGCGGCTTGCCATTCCTGACCAATATGTCCAGCCCGGCGACCGAGGTGGTAATCGTCACGGCCAGCGGTGTCTTCCGGCTGGCCCCGGCCATCGCCAGCGCCTCTGCCACTGGAATGGCGGCCATCAATGCAGGCTCCAGCAACTGGCAATCGGGAACTTCAGTGATCACATCCGACGCCTGACCATGGAAACCGGCCATCGCACCCTTCTTGGTGCGCCGTACTGCCAGCGTCGCGCGGCGGCGGGAACGGGGTGGAGAGGTGCGGATCGGCCGAAACTCAGTCTCCAGCCCTTGTGCCATCAACGCGGTACGCACGACTTCCGTTTTCCATTCAGCCACAAAACCGTCACTTGCATGCTGCAGCTGGCAACCGCCGCAGGATTTGTAATGGCGGCAGGCTGGCTGCACACGGTGCTCGGACGGAGTTTCGACCCGAATATTGGTCAGGCGGCTGCCCTCTGCGAAACCTGAGACGGTTTCTCCCGGCAGGGCGCGCGGGACAAATACCGGTCCATCGGCCACGCCATCGCCCTGATGGCCCAGCCGGCTGATCGTCGCTTTGGTTCTGGCTGTGTCTGTCATGGCCGCTCATTACAGCGGCAAGCGGGGCAGCAAAAGCAAAATGCGCTGGATTTATTTATTCAGCAGCGGCCTTGTTCTCATCTGTGCAGATGAAGCCACCGGACTGGCGCGCCCAAAACGCAGCATAGAGCCCGGCCTTGGCCAGCAGCTCTTCATGGCTGCCGCTTTCAGCGATCCGCCCTTTCTCCATCACAATGATCCGATCCATCTCGCTCAGGGTCGACAAACGGTGCGCGATCGCCAGTACCGTCTTACCCTCCATGACCCGGTGCAGTGCGGCCTGAATGGCCGCCTCCACCTCGGAATCCAGCGCTGAGGTTGCCTCGTCCAAGACTAAAATGGGTGCGTCCTTCAGAATAGCCCGGGCCAGAGCAATTCGCTGCCGCTGCCCACCCGAGAGTTTCACACCGCGCTCGCCCAGAAAAGCGTCATAGCCTTTGTGGCCCTGCCCATCCTCCAGCTCTGCAATGAACTCATGCGCCTCGGCCTTTTCTGCCGCGGCGATCAGGTCTGCTTCGGAGGCATCCGGCCGGCCGTAGAGTATGTTCTCCCGGGCCGTGCGGTTGAACATGGCCGTCTCCTGGGTGACCATGCCGATCCGGCTGCGCAGCGAGTTCTGAGTGACGCCGGTGATGTTCTGGCCGTCGATCAGGATCTGGCCCCTTTCCCGGTCATAGAGCCTGAGAAGAAGGGAAACGAGCGTCGATTTCCCGGCACCCGAGGCGCCGACAATGCCCAGTTTCTCACCCGGCTGAATGGTCAGGCTGATGCCCTGAACCCCGCCCACATCACGGCCATAGGCAAATTCCACCTGGTCAAAGACGATCCCGCCTTCGCTAACCTGCAGCGGTTTGGCATCGGGCCGGTCTTCGACCCTGGCACGGACCGAGAGGGTCTTCATGCCGTTCTCGATCTCGCCCACATTGGAATAGATCGCCATCAGCGTGAAGCTGACCCAGCCGGTCATCTGGGCAATGCGGATCGAGACCGCCCCAGCGGCTACGATGTCGCCCTCAGTCGCCGTGCCCGTCTGCCACAGGAACAGTGTCGCGCCGATCATCAGCACAGGCAGCACGCCGGCCAAGCACATCAGGCAGAACCGGAAGCTGGCGGCCAGATAGCCGAATTGCAGCGCCTTGTCGCGGAAGGAGACCATGGCGTCCTGGGCGGTGCGCTCTTCATGGTCGGCATGTGCAAACAGTTTCACCGTCTTGATGTTGGTGATCGAGTCCACCACTTGGCCCGTCACCATCGCCCGCGCACCAGCACGCGCGCCAGACCGCTTGCGGACACGCGGCAAAAACCAGCGGATCAGCGCGAAATAGGCAATCAGCCAGACTAGAAACACCCCGGTAATGCGCCAGTCGATAGAGCCCAACAAGGCCAAAGAGCCCGCTAAAGAGGCCAATGCAAAGGCGACCACGTTGATCATCTCGCTGGTAACGGAGGTGACCGCAGTTGCGGTTTGCATCTGTTTCTGGGCAATGCGGCCGGCAAAATCATCGTCGAAGAACCGGACCGCCTGACCTAGCGTCCAGCGGTTCAGGCGCGACAGCACCAGCGGGTTCACGTTGGGCTGGACAATTATTGCGTTAGAGGCCGCAGAAAGGCCGAACAGCACCGGGCGCAGAAACATGAAGAAGCCCAGCGCCAGCGCGATCACCGCCATGTTCCGGTCTGAGAAGAACTGCTCCGGCCCGCTGGCGATTGCTGTATCGATTACCATGCCCAGGATATAGGCAGTGCCCGCCTCCATCCCCCCGGCCAGTGCCGAAAACGCTGCCGCCAGAAATAGCATCGGCCACGCGCCGGCCAGGCACCAGCGCAGGAAGGCCCCCAACTGCTGCGGCGGCGGCCCCTCTGCCGGGCGGAAGGCGTCAATCAGGTTGCCAATGTTCATTCTGCTGCCTCGATGTTCAGGAAGCCGCCGGATTGGCGTGCCCAGAGCTGTGCGTAAAGCCCATGCGCCTGCAATAGCGTCTCATGCGTGCCTTCTTCAACTATGCGGCCCTGATCCATCACCAAAATACGGTCCATCTGTGCGATGGTGGACAGCCGATGTGCTATGGCGATCACCGTCTTGCCCTGCATCATGCCGTAAAGCGTTTCCTGAATCGCCGCCTCGACCTCAGAATCCAGCGCCGAGGTAGCCTCGTCCAGAACCAGGATCGGCGCGTCCTTCAGGATCACCCGGGCCAGCGTCACCCGCTGGCGCTGGCCGCCCGACAATTTCACCCCGCGCTCGCCCACATGGGCATCATAGCCCTTGCGGCCCTGCGGATCCTCCAGATCCAGGATGAACTCATGCGCCTGCGCCTGTTTGGCGGCGGCGATCATCTCCTCTTCAGTGGCGTCGGGACGGCCGTACAGCAGATTGTCCCGCACAGACCGGTGCATAAGCGCGCTGTCCTGCTGCACCATACCGATGCGGCTGCGCAACGAGTCCTGCGTCACCGCGCGGATGTCCTGACCGTCAATCAGGATCTGGCCGCCTTCGGCGTCATAAAACCGCAAAAGCAGCTTCACCAGTGTCGACTTGCCGGCACCAGAGCGACCGATCAGGCCGATCTTCTCGCCCGGCTGGATTGTCAGGCCGATCTTGTCGAGCCCGCCTGCCTCACGCCCGAAATGGTGTGACAGGTTGCGCAGTTCGATCTTCCCTTTGGCCAGCTGCAGCGGTTCTGCATTGGCGGCATCCACTAGGTCGATAGGCTGGGCGATGGTTTCCATTCCCTCAGCCACAACACCAAGCTGGCGGAAAAAGGAGGTAAGTGCCCACATGATCCAGCTGGTCATTGCGTTGAGCCGCAGCGTCAGCGCCGTGGCCGCCGCCACCAGGCCCACCGAGGCGGTTCCCTGCGACCACAGCATAACTGCCCATCCGACCACGCCAACAATCAGCAGACCGTTCAGCGTGACCAGAGCAGCATCCATAACGGTGAAGATACGCATCTCCGCCTGAAACGTCTTACGGGTGTTCTCAATCGCATCGCGGGCATAGGTCAGCTCGTTGTCGTGATGTGCGAACATCTTAACTGAATGGATGTTGGAATAGCTGTCGACCACACGACCTGTCACGGTAGAGCGCGCATCAGACGATGCCTGACTGGCCGGGCCGACCCGCTTGACGGTCCACATCACCAGCATTGCATAAAGCGCAAACCATAGGGCCAGCGGCAGCATCAGCCGTACGTCCGCTACCCACAGCAAAACGGCTGCACCGACAAGATAGGCCAGCGAGAAGGTGATGGCATCAAAAACCTGAAAGATCACCTCCCCCGCGGCTGGAGGAGTTTGCATGATCCGGTTGGCAATCCGGCCTGCAAAGTCATTCTCGAACCAGCCCACAGACTGGCGCAACACATGCTTATGCGCCCGCCAGCGGATCAAGGTGCCAAAGTTCGGCAGGATCGCATTATTCAACAGCATCACATCCAGAAGCTGGATCAATGGCCGCAGCAGCAGGATGAACAGAGCAACCAGTATCAGCTCGGTTCCATGCGCTTCCCAAACCTGCCTGGGCGTACCGGACATCAGGTCGACAATCCGGCCCATATAGTAGATGAGACCCACCTCTATCCCGGCGACCAGCACCGACATCAGCGCGGTCAAGACAAAGACAGTTTTGAACGGCTTGGAAAAATCGCGCAGGAACGGCCACAGCCGGGTTGGCGGCGTGTTGGTCTCCGGGTGGGCGCAATAAGGATCAATGAGGTTTTCAAAAAAACGAAACATGCGGGTGCTCCAAGCGCTCGAGCATTGATTTGGAATACAGATGAAGACAGCAGGCCGCCGAAGGCCTACGCCTAACAGGGGCAAGGTCTCAGACGTTAAGAAAACCAGATCCCGTAATACATCAGTATTCCTCCGTCATGTGGTGGCAGCCTTATGGGTACGCAAGATTTGCAGTTTTGTCACTCCCCGAGGTTGTGACTCTGCTGTCAGACTATGTCAGCGGAGGGAGTCCAGCAACTGCTCGCGGCTCAGGGAGAATCCCGAGGCAATCCATTCCGCCTCCATTTTCTTCAATGCAGAACCCAGCGCCGCGCCCTTGAAATCGGGCAGAAGATCGCGGGCTTTCACTGGAAAGATCATTCCTGCACCCAAAGCAATATCAGTCTCAAAGGTTGGGGAAACTGGCTGTTCCAGCAGGGCAGTGCGCAACAGCATGGCATCCAGTGCCTGTTCCGCCCCTATCCGGTAACCCAGTTCTCCCGCCCCGGCCGTGCCTGCCGCTGCTTCCCGGATTGTCTCAAGATGAGAGGCCTGAGCTTTACTTAGCCGCAGGGCGTCTTTCAGACCATCACCGCCTAGTGCACCCAACCGGCGGAGCGCGGATGCCGGGCGGTTTGATTCCAAGTGTATCAGTGGCGCCAGCACGCGGTCATCCGCTCCCGGAAGGATCTGCGCCAACACGCCTGCCTGACGCATGGCGGCGACCGCAGGTGCAGGGTCAGGCGCCGCCAAAAGCTTCATTATCTCGGCACCGACACGTTCCTTAGACAGTGTAGCCAACCCCTCAAGGTTGGCCGCAATCGCCGCCAGCGCATTCGGGTCAAAACCCAACGTTTGATCGCCGTACCATGCGTGAAAGCGAAAATAGCGTAACGAACGTAAGTAATCCTCGCGGATCCGGTTCCCTGCCGTGCCGATGAACCGGATCCGGCGTTTCTGCAAATCCGCCATGCCGTCCAGAGGATCGATTATCTCTCCATCCGGACGGGCATAAATCGCGTTCATGGTGAAATCGCGGCGGCGGGCGTCCTCAGTGATTTCGGTTGAATACGCAACGACAGCCCGGCGGCCATCGGTAGCCACATCCTTCCGGAAGGTGGTGATCTCATGCGGAATGCCGTTCTTGATCAACGTCACTGTACCATGGTCAATACCGGTAGGAACCGCCTTGATCCCGGCTCGGCCTGCCAGCGCCACCACCTGCTCCGGCAGTGCGTCAGTGGCAATGTCCATATCGGAAACCGCCTCCCCCAGCAGCGCGTTGCGGACGCACCCGCCGACAAACAGAACTTGCGCACCGTCTCCCATGACCGCCTTGCAAACTGCTTGGGTCGCAGGATCCTTCAACCAAGGTTGATCAATTCGCATTATTTCTCCATCCGTGCCGCAAATCCGCGCAGCATCCGCGCGGTGGCGCCCCATATGTAATAGGATCCGTATGGAACGGTATAGTAGCGACGGCGGGTACCGCGCCAGCGGCGGGACTCAATAATGTAGTTTTCCGGCTTCAGCACATGGGCCAGCGGAACGGAGAAGACTTCAGCCACTTCACCTGCTTCCGCGTGCACTGGAAATTCTTCACCGATCAGCGCCACAACCGGCGTCACCGAAAAGCCGGTTACCGTCTCATGCTCCGGCAGGCAGCCGATGATCTGCGGAAGCTCCTGCGGAAGCCCGATTTCTTCCCAAGCTTCGCGCAACGCTGCGGCGCAGGCGTCCGTGTCACCAGCCTCTACTTTACCGCCGGGAAAGGCGATCTGGCCCGGATGATGCTTCAGCGCGGAGGAGCGTTTGGTCAAAATAAGCCGTGGCACTTTGCCGGCAACAGAAATGGGCACCAGCACGCCGGCTGGCCGCAGCTTACGTCCCACTGGCAGCACGGTGCCGGGGTTGAGATCAAAGTCGGAAGAGCCGCCGCCCTGTTGTTTCAGCGCGGCCGCAATTCTATTGGCAAGGTTCTGCGCGGCCTCACTCACTGGGCGGGTTTTCCGCTTCGAATCCCACGCTTGCCGGGTCCAAATCATAATGCGCGCTGCAGAACTGGCAATCTGCCGTGACCCGGCCATCCTCGTTTGTCATGGTGCCGATGTCTTTGGCGGAATAGATCGACAAGCTTTGACGCACCCGGTCTTCGGAGCAAGTGCAGCCGAAACGAACGGGCTGGACATCGAAGACCCGCGGTTGTTCCTCGTGAAACAATCGGATCAGCAGTTCGGTCGGGGACACTGATGGCCCGATCAGCTCCAATGCCTCGACAGTGTTCAGCAGCATCGTGGCCCGGTTCCAGTTTTCTTCCTGATCACCAGACACCAGATCGCTGGCTTGCAGGATTTCACCCGATCCTTCGACGTGTGCAGCAAAAGGCGAAGCCTTGGGCATACTCTGCAACATAATGCCGCCCGCGCGCCAATGTTCGTCAACACCAGGCTCGGATGATTTACCAAAGCTCATCTTGAACATAGTGGGCAGCTGTTCGGATTGTGCAAAATAAGCCTCGGCACAGGCCCGTAGCGACCCGCCAGACAACGGCGTGATACCTTGGTAGGGCTTGGTGCCTTTACCCTGATCGATCATAATGGCAAAATACCCTTCCCCGACCTGATCAAACGGGTTGCTGTCGGTAATCCGGTCACGGTCGAAACTTGCATAGGCGCGGATCCGTCCGATTTCACCTTCTTTTTGCGGTGCGTAATAATCGGTCGCAATCATCCGCACAGCACCCTTGGACTGCACCTGCAACGACAGCTTCCAGCGCAGGGAAATCGTCTGCCCGATCAGTGCCGTCAACAGCGCCATCTCGGCAACCAGCGCCTCAACTACCGGCGGGTAGTCGTGTTGTCTCAGGATTCCGTCCAGCACGCCGTCCAGCCGCGCAACGCGGCCGCGCATGTCCGAGGCATCAAGCTGGAAGGGCAGGACGGTATCGTCCCACGCGATTTTCGAACCAAGTGTCATGGGGTTTCCTTACGCGCCGGGGATTGGCATACCGGGGCTATATAGGAGAATTGACACTGGAGTGAAGGGGCCGACGTGTGATCAGGCGATTTGGTAAGACACCGGAGAACGGCCAGCGGTACCGGATACGCCCGGGCGCCTATGCTTTGCTGCCGCGGGACGGCAGGCTGCTGATCACCTGCCAGTTTGCGCCTCAACCAGACCTGCAACTGCCAGGCGGTGGTATCGACCCAGGCGAATCACCCATTCCAGCACTGCACCGGGAGGTTTTTGAAGAAACCGGCTGGAAAATCGGCAAGCCACGCAAAATGGGCGTATTCCGGCGCTTCGCCTATATGCCGGAATACGGTCTTTGGGCTGAAAAGATCTGCCATATCTATATCGCCCGCCCATTGCGACGAATCGGCCCGCCTGCAGAAGACGGGCATGAAGCCCTGTGGATCGACCCGGAGGAAGCCGCCATGCGGCTGGGCAATGCTGGCGACCGGCATTTCGCAGCCCAACTGGCAGCCCGGTTGTAACCGCCTGCGAAACTGGCAGCCGAAAAGACAAAAACCCAGCCTCAGCCAGGACAGCATCATTTAGAAGAACTGACAGATCTACGGACCCTGATACTCGAACAACGTGGCCGAGACGTCATCCTCAAGCCCGTGTTCCTTGCTCATAACTTGCGTCAGATGCCAGTAAAGATCATCCAGGAATTCCTTGCTGCTTTGCTCTGACCCGCATTTTTTCACCAGCTCCAGCAGACCCTCCGGCTCAAGCATGGAACCGTCTTCCAGCCGCGCCTCTGTAAAGCCGTCAGAGAACAACAGCAGACGGTCGCCGCGTTCCATAACGAATTCTTCCTGGCTGTAGCCGATATCGGGGACCAACCCCACAGGCACGCCGCCCTTGCCGATAAACTCCATGTCACCGTTATTGCGCATCAACAACGGATGCGGGTGCCCGGCTTGCACTATCTTGACGACACCGCTGCGCAAATCAGCGATGCAATAGGCCATGGTGAAGTACTCTTCGATCCCTGTATCAGCAATCAGCCGTGCATTCAGCAGGCTGGCGACTTCCTCCGGCTGGCGCAGTGCATAAAACCGGTTGAAGCGTTTCTCCATCCCGACATTCTGATCGAAGTAATTCGAGGAGAGATAGCCTCCCAGGCGTGCTGTCATCATTGCCGAAGTAATGCCATGACCGGACACGTCGATAGAATAAAAACCGATTCTGTTCACACCTGGAGAAAACATACCCACCAGATCACCGCCAATATGGCCGCAGGGTTTCAGCAGGAGACTGACGGTGGAGGATCCAAAATCCTTGGACAGTTCCGGCACCAGTGATTCCTGAATCTTGCGGGCTTGGATCAGATCTTTGTCGATTGCATCATAAACACGCTGCAACTCCCCCAGCGTTTCGGACACGATACGGTTCTTCTCGGACAGTTCCCGCTGCATTCTCAGGATCCGCTCACCCGCAGAAATCCGCGCCCGCAGTTCATCCGAATTGACCGGCTTGGTCAGGAAATCGTCGGCACCTGCGTCAAGCCCTTCTGCAACCTCGTTCTTTTCGCTTTTTGATGTCAGAAGGATGAAATAGGCATAATCCTCGCTGGAGCGGGCGCGGAAGGCCCGGCAGAATTCCAGCCCGTTCATGCCTGGCATCATCCAGTCGCTGAGGATCAGATCTGGCGTTTCCGCCTGACAGATCTCCATCGCAGCCTCGCCGCTTTCTGCCTCAACAACCTCAAATCCCCACTTTTTGAGAGAGGCCACAAGGATGCGTCTTTGCAGTCGGCTGTCGTCGACAACCAGCACACGGCGTATTGATCCGGCCACTGTGTGGTCCTCGTTGTCCATCGAACTTTCTGGCAGCACCGAAGGCACCTCACAAATGGCAAAATCAGACAATCTTGTGATACTATCGGTCCAGAAATTTAACAGGCTGTGAAACCTACAATTTGAGCTTCTGTCTTTATTTCACTATATTTTTACTGCAATCAACTTACTAAGTTGCGCATGGCGACTGATCTTAGGAATATATGACATGATTGACTGGCCGCGAGTGACTGAGCTGCGCGAGGAAGTTGGCGCCGAGGATTTCGAAGAAGTTGTTGAAATTTTCCTCGAGGAGGTCGAGGAAGTTATCAGCAAGCTGCAGGACGGCGACCGCAGTCAGCTTGAGCAGGACCTGCATTTCCTGAAAGGCAGTGCGCTCAACCTCGGATTTGATGAGTTTTCGGCGCTGTGCCTGGACGGCGAGCGGAAGTCCGCACAAGGCGAAGCAGACGATGTCGATGTCCCCGCCATCATTACCAATTTCCAAACATCCAAGTCAGCTTTCCTGACCAGAATGTCCGAAAATTTCTAACCCGTCCCTCAGCGTCAGATAACAAACTGCGCCAAAGTCTCGTCTTGAGTAATGTCGGTGAAAGTCATCCCCGCCGCATGCAGCCGCGCAAACAGTTGCTCGAAATTTTCTGGCCGTTTGGTTTCGATCCCGATCAGCACCGAACCGAAATTACGGGCAGACTTTTTCATATACTCAAAGCGGGCGATATCGTCCTCTGGGCCTAAGATTCCGAGAAACTCCTTCAGCGCACCTGGACGCTGTGGCAGGCGCAAGATGAAATATTTCTTCACTCCGGAATAGCGCTGCGCCCGTTCTTTGACCTCCGGCAGGCGTTCAAAATCGAAGTTGCCTCCGGAAGTGACGCAAACCACGGTTTTGCCGCGGATCCAGGAGCGCACATCCTGCAGCGCCTCGACCGACAGCGCGCCGGCCGGCTCCAGCACGATGCCTTCCACGTTCAGCATCTCAATGATAGTGGCACAGATCCGGTCCTCGGAGATCGTCAGGACATCCGGCAGCGGCACGCCCTTCAAAATTTCAAAGGGCAGCGCGCCGATCCGCCCGACCGCAGCACCATCTACGAAGGTGTCGACATGATCCAACGCAACCGGCTTGCCAGCAACAAGCCCTGCCCGCAGACAGGCGCCGCCGTCAGGCTCGACAAACAGGCTGTGCACCTCTTCACCAAACCAGGAGGACACCCCAGCCGACATGCCGCCGCCGCCAACTGGCAGCAGGACATGGTCCGGAGCTTTTTCGAGCTGCGCCTCAATCTCCACTGCGATGGAGGCTTGGCCTTCAATCACATCAGCATCATCAAAGGGCGACAGAAAATGCCCGCCCTCCTTGGCGCACCACTCTTGCGCTGCGGCAAGGCAGATGTCGAAATAGTCACCGACCAGATGGATTTCGATGTTGTCGCCGCCGAACATCCGGGTTTTCTGGATCTTCTGCTGCGGCGTGGTGACCGGCATAAAGATCACCCCGCGCTTGCCCATGTGACGGCACATAAAAGCAACGCCTTGGGCGTGGTTGCCGGCCGATGCGCAGACAAACAGCTCTTGATCCGGCTGTTTGCGCATTGCGTTCAACGCACCGCGGATCTTGTAGGAGCGGACCGGGCTCAGGTCTTCGCGCTTAAGGTAAATGTCGGCACCGAAACGCTCGGACAGATGCACATTGCGCTGCAGCGGCGTTGCGGGAAACACATCGCGCATCGCCTGTTCAGCGGCGCGGGCCTGGGACTTGAAATCGCTCATGTGTCCTTCAGTGGCGCAAGCCCGCCCGCAAGGCAAGGGGCGGGTGTGAAAGCATGCATAAGAATACCGTCAGAACCGTCCTTGATCAGATCGGGCGGCCCTCGACGTAGTGGCCATAGAAGGTGGTGATGACGCTGACATTGACCAGCGTCGTGATTAGCGACACCAGGATCAGGAACACCACCCCCAGCGGCGCAAACACTGCCATCGACAGGCTGGCCACCAGCTGCAACAGCAGCTGCATTAGCCCGATCAGAAGCACCAGCAGGATGATGGCGCCCGTTGTGCCACGAGTCTTTTGCCAGGCTTCGCGCAGTTTCAGCGAATGTCCGATTGCAGCCGCAGGCAGCGCAGGAGTCAGCCGGTAGATCGTCACCAGCAAGAACAAGACCAACACGATATAGGCCGGTATGATCACTATCGCCGCGCCCTGCCCCGCAATGGAGCTTAGCAGCGCCGCGGCAACACCGGCCGGGATCATGATAGCCATCCCGACCAAGGCGATCAGCAGCGACTTTCCGACATAGGCCAGAATGCGGTCACCGCGGAAAGCGGGCAGTAGGCCGCTTGGATATTCCTCCAGCAAAACAAAGCGATGCCAGGACACGAACACCCAGATCTGCACCGCAATGATGACCAGGAACACCACCAGCAGCGTCAGGCCAAAGCCGCCCGCCGCCAAAGCCTGCAACAGCGCCTGCTGGTCGCCCAGCAGCGTCAGCGGCAGCCCGGCGCTGGCCAGCAGCGCAAAGACGATCGCCACCCCGATCAGCACCGGCCCGGCGGCTATCCTGAACCCATGGTTCAAATTCCGGATCACCATGCGCACCGAATGGGAAAATATTGTCCAGCCTTTCATACCGGCATTCTCCAAAAGTTCGTTCTGTTTTGCTGCGCACGTTATGCGTGCTCGGCGGATTAGAAAACCCCGGATAACCTTGCCCTTGCGACCAAAACCGGCTACGCCCCAGACGTTCTGACCTGAGAGGGAATTCCATGTCCGCGCCCAAGAAAGTTGTGCTCGCCTATTCCGGCGGCCTCGACACCTCGATCATCCTGAAATGGCTGCAGACCGAATACGGCTGCGAAGTTGTCACCTTCACCGCCGATCTCGGCCAGGGTGAAGAGCTGGAGCCCGCCCGCAAGAAAGCGGAAATGCTGGGCATCAAGCCGGAGAACATCTTCATCGAAGATGTGCGAGAGGAATTTGTCCGCGACTTTGTCTTCCCGATGTTCCGTGCCAATGCGGTTTACGAAGGCCTCTACCTTCTGGGCACCTCGATTGCCCGCCCGCTGATCTCCAAGCGCCTTGTTGAGATCGCCGAGGCAACTGGCGCCGATGCCGTCGCCCATGGCGCCACCGGCAAGGGCAACGACCAAGTGCGGTTTGAACTGGCAGCCTATGCGCTGAACCCCGATATCAAGGTGATCGCACCCTGGCGGGAATGGGATCTGACCTCGCGCACCCGTCTGCTGGAATTTGCTGAAGCCAACCAGATCCCGGTCGCCAAGGACAAACGCGGCGAAGCCCCCTTCTCCGTTGACGCCAACCTGCTGCACACCTCATCCGAAGGCAAAGTATTGGAAGATCCGGCGGTGATGGCGCCCGATTATGTCTACCAGCGCACTGTGCACCCCGAGGACGCACCGAACGAGCCTGAGTTTATCGAAGTCGGTTTTGAAAAAGGCGATGCTGTCAGTATCAACGGTGAAACCTTGAGCCCGGCAGACCTGTTGACCAAGCTGAACGAATTGGGCGGCAAGCATGGCTGCGGCCGTCTCGATTTGGTCGAAGGCCGCTTTGTCGGCATGAAATCCCGCGGCATTTATGAAACGCCGGGCGGCACCCTGCTTCTGGAAGCCCACCGCGGAATCGAATCGATCACTATGGACCGCGGCGCAATGCATCTCAAAGATGAGCTGATGCCGAAATACGCTGAACTTATCTACAATGGCTTCTGGTATTCGCCTGAGCGGGAAATGCTGCAAGCTGCCATCGACAAGAGCCAGGAACATGTCACCGGAACTGTGCGCCTGAAGCTTTATAAAGGTTCTGCAGCCTGTGTGGGCCGCTGGTCGGATCATTCGCTCTACTCCGAAGCGCATGTAACCTTCGAGGAAGACGCAGGCGCCTATGATCAGACCGATGCTGCAGGTTTCATTCAGTTAAACGCCCTGCGCCTCAAGCTGCTGGCCGCCCGCGAGCGCCGGATCAAAAAGTGAGTAACTACGACGATATAGACGGCGGTTTCGAAGACGATTTCGCGGAAGAGCTGGAAATGTTCGTCGAAGCTCAGGACACCGTTTGGGCGGCTGTTCTGACTGAACTCTCTGAAGGTCAAAAGACGAGCCACTGGATGTGGTTCGTCTTTCCCCAATTGGCCGAACTGGGCCAATCCCATATGGCACAGCTTTACGGGATCGAGGACCTGACTGAGGCCACCGCCTATTTGAACCACGAAATACTGCGAAACCGCCTGGTGGAGGCCAGCCAGCTGATGCTGCAGCATCTGGGAACGGATCCAGCGCAAATCCTCGGCGGTATCGACGCAAAGAAACTTCGCTCTTCAATGACACTGTTTGCAGCTGTCCCCGGTGCGCCGGCGGAATTCCGGCAGGTGCTTGATGCCTTCTATGGCGGCCGACCCTGCCCTCTGACCGAGGCAGCCCTTACCGGAACGTAAGCAGGCGACTTCACCTAAGGTCAATGTTGCTGG
This sequence comes from Leisingera sp. SA215, assembly GCF_055902035.1. Taxonomy (NCBI): domain Bacteria; kingdom Pseudomonadati; phylum Pseudomonadota; class Alphaproteobacteria; order Rhodobacterales; family Roseobacteraceae; genus Leisingera; species Leisingera sp. SA215. The sequence continues at coordinate 65,239 of NZ_JBVVXU010000008.1, forward strand.
CCATCCCTTGCATACCTAATCCTCGCCGCAGGCAAGGGAGGGCCAAATGGCATTGCAAGACATCGCTAGGGAAATCCGCACAGGACTGGCTGGAAAAACCTTTGAGGGCTCACTGAAATTCGATTGCGGCGAAGATGGTGTCATCGTGCTCACAGAAGGCAGTGCCAGCACAGATGACTGTGGCACCGACTGCACGCTGCAGCTTTCCAAAGAGAACTTGAAGAAATTGCTCACCGGCAAGCTCAACCCGATGACAGCCGTAGTAATGGGCAAAATCAAGATTTCCGGCAAGATGGGTGTTGCCATGCAACTGAGCAAGCTGCTCGGTTGAGGCACTTCATTTTCTTGGAAATATCCTCGGGATGAGTGCCGCAGGCGCGAGGCGGAGACAAGGCCGCCTCGCGCCTCAGATTTTCACTGCATTCATCTGTTCGTAGTAGGGCTTGATGCTAGGGACCTGTCCCAGCAGCGCCTCTGCCACTGCGTCGGGATCCTGCGGTTGGCAGTCCAGAATGCCCTACCGCATTGGGTGCCTGAGGCCCGTCATCGACAGGTAAGCCGCATAAAACGGTTTATCCGTCACCCGCAATCGCCACGGTTGCCAATGGTATACATCATCGCCAACGACAGGTTCCGCGGCCCGGACCACATGGCAATCCGCATTATGCGCACTCCCTTTCGATGAGATCTTTATAGAGGGCACAAGGATGTTCGGTCAGTGTGGCAACAAAGCAGAATGAAAGGCCAGAATGCGTTTACTGGACAGACTGGGACCTTTGACTTTAATGGGCCTTTTTACGATCGGTACGGTTGCTCATGCCAATCCGGTGCAAGCACAAGCACAAGCGACTGTCGTGCTGACCGTGGCCGGGGGGCTGGTGTGTGGAAAGCGATTATGAAAGCGTGCCCGGGGTGATCGAAGCTTTGCGGGCTGTACCGGCGGCAAGACTGAAAACCCGACTTGCAAAAACGTCAGCCGCGACGGCAGCGGTCATTATGAGGCGGTGAAAATCATCTGCAATCTGGCACAGCTCAGCGTCATGCACGAGAGGAGTCACCCTCCGCCCCAAGTATGCCTGCTGCGCCTGCACCGAGAGTGTCACCCAGGCACGGGCCCCTGCGCATCTGATCGACGGCGGGCTGCCGACCGGGGCACCATCGCGCAAGTCCTGGCAGCCAAGTTCTCGGACCATTTGCCATTATACCACCAGAGCCAGATCCTCGCCCGCTCCGGGATTGATCTCCACCTCAGCGCGCTCGCCGTTTGGGTTGGCACCGCCGCCTTCCACTTTGGCCTGATAGTCGACCGGCTCGCTGAGCACCTTAAGGGCTCAGGCAAGCTGTTCAGGCCCTCTCGGCAGATTTGCCCTGCAAATCACCTGCCGGGTAATAGATGAAACCACGGCGCCGGTTCTGGACCCGGGCCTCCCCGTTCCCGACTGGCCGGTGATCGGGTAGCTCAGTTGTGAAGCGATGCCGCACCTTTTATCGAAGGGCATTAAAGCGGGGACGCTGCCCACCTTGGCCTGACGGCCAATTCCCTCGATGTATTTTGACCAGAAAGAGGTAAACCGTCTCAAATCAAAAGCAAGCCGCCTGAACTTCTTTAAGTTCAGGGATCACGTCCGCTGTGCCATGGCGCGTGACCATCAGCGCCGCAGCCTGCGTGGCCAGTGACATTGCCTCTGCCAACGGCAAACCCCGATCCAGACCTGAGAGAACATATCCGGTGAAAGTGTCTCCTGCCCCCGTCGTATCTACTGGTGTCACCGGAAGAGCGGAAACATCCAGTATCACACCGGTTTCGCCGTTTATATGCCGCGCGCCTTTGGCGCCGAGAGTGATGATCACGTCTTTGACGCCAAGCTCATCGGGTGACTTTCCAGACGCCTCTTTCAACTGTCCGGCTTCCACCTCGTTCAAGATCAGGAAGTCGAGAAATGGCAGAACCGCTTGGACTGCGTCCGAGTTAAAGGGGGCGGCGGCGTAGCAGACCCGCAGCCCGCGATCGCGGCCCGCGCGGGCAGCTTCCTCCTGCATGTTGGTTTCATTCTGCATCACTAGAATGTCGCCTGCACATGCCCGCAAAAGCGCTTGATCCAGCTGGTTCCGGGTCAGCGCACGGTTGGCGCCCGGAAACAGGATGATCTGATTTTCACCCTTTGGTTCCACCGCAATGATGGCGTGGCCCGTCGGGGTGTCCACCTCGGCAATATCGCGAATTCCAACTCCATAGCCCTTCAATCGCTCAACCGCCCAGACCCCGTCAGGGCCCGCCGCACCGATGTGATGCACCTGGCTGCCGGCCCGAACCGCGGCCACGGACATATTCGCCCCCTTGCCGCCAAGAAACCGGTCAAGGTGCCGGGCGGCAAGGGTTTCCCCCGCCGCCGGCAAATGCGGCATAGCATAAACCATGTCCGCATTGATCGAGCCGAGGTTCCAGATTGCCATATGAGATCACCCGATGTTGCAGGCTGCCAGTACCGCCATATTCAAAATGTCATTGGTGGTGGAGGTGGTCGAGCAAATCTGGACCGGCTTGTCGATACCGGACAGGATCGGGCCGATCACCGTGGCGCCGCCCATTTCTTGCATCAGTTTGACCGAGATCGAGGCCGAGTGGCGGGCCGGCACGATCAGGATGTTAGCCGGGCCGCTCAGGCGCTGGAACGGGTAATACCGTTGAGCCCGCTCGTTGAGCGCCACATCAACGGTCATCTCACCTTCGTATTCGAAATCAACACCGCGTTTATCCAGCACGGTGGGCGCGACATGCATTTTTTCAGAGCGTTCTGACACTGGGTAACCAAAGGTGGAGAAGCTGACAAAGGCCACCCGCGGTTCAAGCCCCATATGGCGGGCGACGCCCACGGCACGTTCAGCGATGTTTGCCAGGTGGTTCTCATCCGGCCATTCGTGCACCAAAGTGTCCCCGATCAGAACGATCCGCCCTTTGTGCAGCAGCGCCGTTACGCCGGCGGCACCATGGTCGGCGTCGGCATCAAACACATGGTTGATCCGCTCCAGAACATGGGCTGATTTCCGAGTCGCGCCAGTGACCAGGCCGTCGCCATGCCCATGCGCCAGCATCAGGCTGGCAAATACGTGCCGATCACGTCCTACCAGCCGGTGAATATCCTTGTGATCAAAACCTTTACGCTGCAGGCGGTTATACAGGAAGTCCTTGTAAACATCGAAATTCGGCGTGTTGGCTGCATTGACAATTTCCAGTTCACGCACGGCATCGCCAAGTCCGGCCTTTTCCAGTTTGGTCCGCACATCCTCCTGCCGGCCCACAACCAATGATTTCCCAAAGCCGGAACGCTGGTACATCACCGCAGCGCGCAGCGCACGGGGATCGTCACCTTCGGCAAAAATCATCCGGGACTGGGCGGAACGGGCACGGGCATTCAACCCGCGCAGGATAGAAGCGGTCGGATCCATGCGGGATTTCAATCCGACCTCATAGGCGTCCATGTCCACGATCGGGCGGCGCGCGGCACCGGTATCCATGCCGGCCCTGGCCACCGCCAGCGGAATCCGGTGGATGAGCCGGGGATCAAAGGGGGTAGGAATGATGTAGTCGCGGCCAAAAGACAGAGACTTGCCATAGGCCAGCGCCACTTCGTCCGGCACATCCTCGCGGGCAAGGGCAGCCAAAGCGTGGGCACAGGCTATTTTCATCTCATCGTTGATGGCGCGGGCGTGGATATCCAGCGCGCCGCGGAACAGATAGGGGAAACCCAGCACGTTGTTGACCTGGTTCGGGTAATCCGACCGGCCGGTCGCGACAATGGCATCGACACGCACCTCATGCGCCTCCTCCGGAGTGATCTCAGGATCCGGGTTGGCCATGGCAAAGATCACCGGATTGTCCGCCATCGAGGCGACCATCTCTTGCGTCACTGCACCCTTGACCGAGACGCCCAGGAACACATCCGCGCCGCGCATCGCCTCTTCTAGGGTGCGCAGGTCGGTCTGGATCGCATGGGCCGATTTCCACTGGTTCATGCCTTCTGTGCGGCCCTGGTAGATCACTCCCTTAGTGTCACAGGCAATGCAGTTTTCATGCCGTGCGCCCATCGCTTTCAGCAGCTCGATACAGGCAATGCCGGCTGCTCCTGCCCCATTCAGGACGATCTTCACATCCTCAATTTTCTTGCCCGACAAATGCAGCGCATTGATCAGGCCGGCCGCGCAGATCACCGCGGTTCCGTGCTGGTCGTCGTGAAAGACAGGAATGTCCATCTCTTCCTTGAGCTTCTGCTCAATGATGAAACACTCGGGCGCCTTGATGTCCTCCAGGTTGATGCCGCCAAAAGTCGGCCCCATCAGCTTGACCGCTTCGATGAACTTGTCCGGATCCTCGGTATCCAGCTCGATGTCGATCGAATTCACGTCGGCGAAGCGTTTGAACAGGACAGATTTACCCTCCATCACCGGTTTGGACCCCAAAGCCCCCAGATTGCCCAGCCCCAAGACCGCCGTGCCGTTAGAAATCACCGCAACCAGGTTACCCTTATTGGTGTAATCATAGGCAGTTTCTGGATTTTCCGCGATTGCCTCGCAAGGCACCGCAACGCCGGGAGAGTACGCCAGCGACAAATCCCGCTGCGTTGTCATCGGGACAGTGGCATTGATCTCCCATTTGCCTGGAGACGGCTCCAGGTGAAACGCCAGGGCTTCTGCGTCGGTGATCTTTGTTTTGGGCATTTAATCTCGTGTCCTCTCCTCGTCACAGTCCGTCTTAGCCCAGCCAACCGCGCCCCTCAATCCGGGCTTTCAAGAATCTGTATGGCCAGAATTGAGATAAACACGACTAAAAGACGATAGAAGCCGTCAAGATTTCACCTTAAAGCAGATCTCCAGCCGTTGTATTTTACTAATAGGTATTAACACGCACCTGTCCGCCAGGTGGTGCTGCGCGCTTGAACTCATGGGCCTGAGAAGCACCTGTCAGAATGTCATTTGTACACCCGGAACACGGGCCTAGGATCGAAGGAATACTGAGGGATGATAAGCTTCCAGAACAATTCCGGAGCGATGGTTGCCTTGCAGGCATTGGGCGGCGTCAGTAGCCAGCTCGACACCGTACAAACCAGCATATCCACCGGCAAAGAAGTCGACACAGCGCAGGATAACGCCGCCCTTTGGGCGATCTCCGAGCTGATGGATTCAGATGTCTCCGGATTACGCTCTGTCTCGGACTCGTTGTCGTTGGGTGAAGCCACCGTGGCGGTTGCTTCCGCCGGAGCGGAACAGATCGCTGATACTTTGACCGAAATGAGGTCTCTGGCAGTTATGGCGGCAAGCGGGATGGGGGATCTCAGCAAATTCGAAGCTGCTCTGTCGCTTAGAACCGAGCAGATCAATTCAATAATCTCGTCATCCAATTTCAATGGCGTGAACCTGTTGAAGACCGACGTGGACGGAAATGGCGGCACAGCGCTGGCTGTTCCGTCTGCACTGTCTGCGGCCGGAGGCCTGACGACGCTCAGCGTCGATGGTGTGGACTTCGAAGGCAGCCCGCAGTTTAACATCGGCAACCGGACTGTCATAACCGACAGCGCCAGTGCGCTGACCGCCCTAGGCGAAATCGAGGGTTTCCTGACTTATGCAATCAGCAGTTCTGCTGCGTTAGGCGCCAGCGCCAGCGGCATTGCAGAACAGAACCAGTTCGTCGGAAAGTTGTCGGATACGATCACCCGTGGGGTCAGTTTGATGATCGACACCAGCACGGAGGAGGCGGCGGCAAAACTCCTGGCGCTGCAGGCACAACAGCAGCTGAGTTCAGTCTCACTGTCCATCGTCCATACGATGCCCGACACGCTCCGCAATCTCTACTGACAGCAGGCTGCCGCTGAGGATCCTGGCGGCAGCCACATCCGGGTTTTCCTCGGACCACCCCCATAGTACACGTCTTACAAAGACGACCCGGGGGAATTTTCATGACCGTAACGCCCATGATGGCGCAGTATCTCGAGATCAAGGCAGCACATGCGGATGCGTTGCTTTTTTACCGGATGGGCGACTTTTACGAGATGTTCTTTGAGGACGCAGTCAACGCCGCAGAAGCCCTGGATATAGCGTTGACCAAACGCGGAAAGCACAATGGCAAGGACATTCCGATGTGCGGAGTGCCTGTCCACGCTGCCGAAGGCTATCTGCTGACCCTGATCCGCAAGGGCTTTCGCGTAGCCGTGGGCGAACAGCTGGAAAGCCCGGCTGAGGCCAAAAAACGCGGTTCAAAAACGGTGGTGAAACGGGATGTGGTGCGGCTCGTGACCCCCGGCACGCTGACCGAAGAGTCTCTGTTGGAAGCCCGGCGCCACAATTTCTTGGTTTCCTACTCTGAACTGCGGGACGAAGCCGCACTGGCATGGGCGGACATTTCCACCGGCGCGTTCCATGTGATGCCGGTTGCGCGGATCCGCTTGTCTCCCGAACTGGCCCGTCTGGCGCCTTCGGAGCTCATCGTTGCGGATGGCCCGGCCTATGGCACCGCCCGCCCTCTGGCCGATGAATATAAGATCCCGCTCACACCGCTAGGCAAGGCGAGCTTTGACAGTACCGCCGCGGAAAGGCGCATCTGCACCTTGTTCAACGTCAGCGCCCTGGATGGTTTTGGCACTTTCACCCGTGCCGAGGTCTCAGCCATGGGCGCGCTGATCGACTATTTGGAAATCACCCAAAAAGGCAAACTGCCGCTGTTGCAGCCGCCGCAGCAGGAGGCGCAGGACCGGGTTGTGCAGATTGATGCAGCCACCCGCCGCAACTTGGAACTGACCCGCTCGCTTTCCGGCGGCCGCAACGGCTCTCTGCTGGCTGTTGTCGACCGGACAGTTACCCCCGGTGGTGCCCGACTGCTGGAGCAACGGCTGTCCAGCCCGTCCCGCAATTTGGATGTCATCCACCAGCGCCTTGCCGCATTGGATTTCGCTGTTGACCACGCACAGACCGCCGAAGACCTGCGCGCGGCTTTGCGCAAAACACCGGACTTGGACCGGGCGCTCTCCCGCCTGGCTCTGGAGCGCGGCGGCCCGCGCGACTTGGCTGCCATCCGCAACGGGTTGTCGCAGGCCGAAGCAATTGCTGGGTTCTGCGCCGGTCTCGAACTGCCTGCGCTTATGGCCGGTGCCATGTCAGATCTTCAAGGGTTCGACGATCTGCTGTCGCTCCTTGAAGCGGCCCTAGTGGCAGAACCGCCACTGCTGGCGCGGGACGGCGGTTACATCGCAACCGGTTACGACCCGGAACTCGACGAAGCCCGCACCCTGCGCGACGAAGGCCGCTCGGTGATTGCTTCCATGCAGCAGAAATACGCGGAACATACCGGCATCACGTCACTGAAAATCAAGCACAACAATGTGCTGGGCTATTTCATCGAAACCACCGCGACCCACGCGGATAAAATGATGTCGCCGCCACTGAACGAAACCTATATCCATCGCCAGACAACCGCCAATCAGGTCCGTTTCACGACTGTGGAGCTGAGCGAAATCGAAACCCGCATCCTGAATGCCGGTAACCTGGCTCTTGAAACTGAAAAGCGGCTCTATGCAAAGCTTTCCGGGGCAATTTTGAAGACTGCCGCCCGCCTCAACACTGCCGCCCGCGGGTTGGCCGAGCTGGATCTTCTGACCGGTCTGGCCGATCTGGCACGTGGCGAAAACTGGAGCCGTCCCAAGGTTGACGGCGGCCGCGCGTTTCACGTGGAAGGCGGACGCCACCCGGTGGTGGAGCATGCCCTGCGGCGGCAAGGCGGTGAGACTTTTGTGGCCAATGATTGCAATCTGTCAGCACAGGACGGCGCGGCGGTCTGGCTGCTTACTGGTCCGAACATGGCCGGTAAGTCAACATTCCTGCGCCAGAACGCTCTGATCGCCCTGCTTGCCCAAATGGGAAGCTACGTTCCGGCGGAACGTGCCCATATCGGCGTCGTTAGCCAGCTTTTCAGCCGGGTCGGTGCAGCCGACGACCTCGCGCGCGGCCGCTCCACCTTCATGGTGGAAATGGTCGAAACCGCAGCTATTCTAAATCAGGCCGACGACCGGGCTCTGGTGATTCTGGATGAGATCGGCCGTGGCACTGCGACCTATGATGGTCTCTCCATCGCCTGGGCCACTCTGGAACACCTGCATGATGTTAACCGCTCGCGCGCGCTGTTTGCGACCCATTACCACGAACTGACCCAGCTTGCCGCCAAGTTGGAAGGCGTCGACAACGCCACAGTGGCGGTCAAGGAATGGGAAGGCGAAGTGATTTTCCTGCACGAAGTGCATAAAGGCGCTGCTGACCGGTCATATGGCGTGCAAGTGGCGCAGTTGGCCGGCCTTCCGGCATCGGTTGTTGCGCGTGCTCGAGATGTACTCGACATGCTCGAGAAAGGCAGCCGTGAAGGCGGAACGAAAATCCAGATTGACGATCTTCCACTCTTCGCTGCCGCACCGCCGCCAGAGCCAACGGCACCGGTTGGCCCCTCGCCTGCTGAGGAATTCCTCGCAAGCATACACCCGGACGAGCTCTCGCCGCGGGAAGCGCTGGAGATTCTCTACAAGCTGAAACAGGCAGCTACGTAAAACAGAAAGGCGGCGCCAAACGGCTCCGCCTTTCTTTCATTGCCAATAAGCTTCCTGCCGAGGCGCAAGCCCCGGAGGGCCTGCTTCCCTTTAGCCAGCCGGCGTAGAAGACACCCCGACCTGCGCCGCGCGCAGCAAACGGTCGTGCAGCATGAAGCCTTCGGCGGACACCTGGATAATATCACCAGCCTTAGTGCCCGGCACCGGTGCTTCGAACATTGCCTCATGCACCTGCGGATCAAACTTGTCGCCAACCTCTGGCGATACAACCCGGATCCCATGCTTTTCAAACACGCCCAGCAGCGAGCGCATGGTCAGCTCCACACCTTCGATCAGCGCCGCCGCAACTTCGCGCTGCTCGCTGGTCGCCGCCTCGATTGCACGCTTCATGTTGTCGTAAACCGGCAACATGTCACGGGCCAGTTTCGAGCCACCATAATTCTCCGCTTCCCGGCGCGCCTTGTCACCGCGCTTACGGGCGTTTTCGGCATCCGCCAGCGCCCGCATGAACCGGTCCTTCAGCTCATCCCGTTCCGCCCGGAGCGCATCGATTTCCAGCGAGGCATCATCAAATTCCTCGGTCTGCCCCGCCAGCTCTTCAGCCTCGGCGGCAGCGATGTCATCCAGAAAGTCTTCGTCCTTGAGCTCTGCCATGTTTCACCTCTAACTCCGGTCAGACAACAGTTTGCCGACCAGTTGTGCCGTATAGTCCACTATCGGCACGATCCGTCCGTAATTCAGGCGCGTCGGGCCAATCACCCCTACCGCACCGATGATCTTTCGATCCGCGTTCATATAGGGAGACACCACCAAAGAGGAACCCGAAAGTGAGAAAAGTTTGTTCTCGGAACCGATAAAAATGCGCACGCCATCGCCGTCTTCAGTCAGTTCCAGAAATTCGGCGATATCACGCTTGCGCTCCAGGTCGTCAAACAGGGTTCGGATCCGCTCCAACTCCTCGGCCGCTCCAGTCTCGGCCAGCAGATTCGCCCGGCCGCGCACAATCAGCCGTGCCTGATCGCTGCCCTCATCCTCCCATACGGCCAGCCCGCTTTCGATCATAGCATGTGCCAGGCTGTCGATTTCCTGCCGCCGTGCCGATATCTCTTTTTGGATTTCCCGCTGCACCTCGCTCAGCGTCCGCCCCTCAATCAGCGCATTCAGGAAATTCGCCGCTTCCCGCATCGAACTCGGTGTCTGGCCCGGCGGCGGCTTGAACAGGCGGTTCTCCACATGACCGTCGGAAAACACCAGAACCACCAACGCCCGGTCATGCGCCAGAGAAACAAATTCGATATGCCGGATTTCCGCCTCATGCTTGGGTGTCAGCACCAGCGAGGCGCCTTGCGTGACACCGGACAGTGCCGCGCCGACCCTGTCCAGCATGCCGCCAACATCGCCGGCATTCTTGCCCAGCGTTGCATCGATTTTCTGGCGGTCGTTTGCATTGAGGTCACCAACCTCCAGCAGCCCATCGACAAACATCCGCAAACCCATTTGGGTGGGCACCCTGCCAGCGCTTACATGGGGACTGTCCAGAAGGCCAAGATATTCCAGATCCTGCATAACATTGCGAACGGTGGCCGCGCTTACCTTTTCGCTCAATGAACGTGTCAGCGTACGGCTTCCAACTGGATCGCCGCTCTCCAAATAGCTTTCAACCACCGTCCGGAAAACTTCCCGCGAGCGGTCATTCAGGTCTTGAAGGATATTGTTCGCTTCGCTCATCAGCCTTCCAACGTTTCTTGCGGATTCAACATAGGAACCCAAAGCCCGGATGTCATTAAAGAGCAGCGCGCGAAAAGGTCAATCGGGCTTGCATCGCCTGTCGACAGGGGGATATCCCCAAGCCAGCAAATAAAGGATGTGCCATGCGACCCTCGGGAAGAGAACTGAATGAAATGCGCGCCGTGTCAATTGAGACCGGCTTCACCAAGCACGCTGAAGGCTCCTGCCTGATCAAGGCCGGCGATACCCACGTCCTGTGCACCGCCACCATCGAAGACCGCGTGCCGCCCTTTATCAAGGGAACCGGACTTGGCTGGGTCACTGCAGAATACGGCATGCTGCCGCGCGCCACAAACACCCGCATGCGCCGCGAAGCAGCATCGGGCAAGCAAGGCGGCCGCACTGTAGAAATCCAGCGTCTGATCGGGCGGGCCCTGCGCGCCGGTGTTGACCGCGTCGCCCTGGGCGAACGTCAGATCACCGTCGACTGTGACGTGCTGCAGGCCGATGGCGGCACCCGCTGCGCCTCGATCACCGGCGGCTGGGTGGCTCTGCGCCTGGCAGTCAACAAGCTGATGAAAGCCGGCGATGTGAAGATGGATCCTTTGACGGATCCGGTCTCGGCGGTATCCTGCGGCATCTACGCAGGCCAGCCGGTGCTGGATCTGGACTATCCGGAAGACTCAGAGGCCGGCGTCGACGGAAACTTTATCATGACCGGATCGGGCAAGCTGATCGAAGTTCAGATGTCTGCCGAAGGCTCCCTGTTCTCCCGGGACCAGATGAACCAGCTGATGGATCTGGCCGCCAAAGGCACCACAGAACTCGCAGAGATGCAAAAGGCTGCCTGCAAATGACCCGCAAACTGGAAGGCGGCAAACTGCTTGTCGCCACCCACAACAAGGGTAAGCTGAAAGAGATCACCGAGATACTCGCCCCCTTCGGCGTCAGCGTTGCCGGCGCCGGCGAAATGAACCTGCCGGAGCCGGAAGAAACTGAAGACACCTTTGTCGGCAATGCCCGGATCAAGGCCCACGCAGCTGCCAAGGCAACCGGCCTGCCAGCCCTGTCAGATGATTCCGGTATCACTATTGATGCGCTGAATGGTGCCCCGGGTGTCTATACCGCCGACTGGGCAGAAACCCCGAATGGCCGTGATTTTCAGAGGGCGATGGCGCGTGCGAATGAAAAGCTGAACGCCGTTGGCGCCGAAGCCCCCCGCACCGCCCAGTTCCGCTGTACCCTGGTTATTGCGTGGCCTGACGGCCACGACGAAGTGTTCGAAGGCGTGATGCCCGGCCAACTTATATGGCCGATCCGCGGCGAGCATGGCTTTGGCTATGACCCAATGTTCCAGCCAGACGGTTATGACATCACCTGTGCCGAAATGGACCCCGAAGAAAAAAACAAGATAAGCCACCGCGGTAAGGCAGTTACCCAGTTCGTCCAGGGCTGTTTCGGTGGATGATTGGCGCAAAGCAGGCTTTGGCCTCTATGTGCATTGGCCCTTTTGCCAGGCCAAATGCCCTTACTGCGACTTCAACAGTCATGTCTCCGCAAATATTGACCAGAACCTATGGGTTAGGGCCTATGTAAATGAACTGGACAGACTGTCACAGCAGCTTTCCGGCCGCGTCCTCAACTCAATATTCTTTGGCGGCGGCACACCTTCATTGATGCAGCCTGAAACCGTAGCTGCAGTTATTGAAAAAGCACGTGAAATCTGGCCCTTTGCCAATGACATAGAAATCTCTCTTGAAGCGAATCCAGGCTCTGTCGAGGCTGGCCGCTTTGCCGGCTACCGGGATGCCGGGGTCAACAGGGTCTCGATGGGCATTCAGGCTCTGAATGACGAAGATCTGCACCGGCTGGGACGCATTCATAGCGTCTCCGAGGCCAAAGCCGCCTTCGACATCGCCCGAAATTGCTTTGACCGGGTCAGCTTTGATCTGATTTATGCCCGCCAGGGTCAGACATTGAAAGGCTGGGAGGCTGAACTGCGTGAGGCGCTCTCAATGACTATTGACCACCTGTCGCTCTACCAACTGACTATTGAGGACGGCACCGCTTTTGGTGACCGCTATGCCCGGGGCAAGCTGCGGGACTTGCCGGCTGACGACACGGCCGCGGACATGTACCAAGCGACCCAGGAAATTTGTGCGTCTTATGGTATGGGCTGTTATGAAATTTCCAACCACGCCAAGCCAGGCTCGGAATCTCGTCACAATCTGATCTACTGGCGCTACGGCGACTATGCCGGGATCGGCCCCGGCGCCCATGGCCGGTTAACTTTGAACGGTTCCCGATATGCCACGGAAACCCATCTGGCCCCAGGAGCCTGGCTGGCAGCGGTCAGAAACGGTAACGGAGAATCCCTTCGCGACTCTCTTTCCCCAGAAGTTGCTGCGGTGGAATACTTGATGATGGGGATGCGCCTCTCTGAAGGTCTGGATATGGTGCGTTTCGCCGAACTTTCAGGCGCAGAACTTCCTCAGAACCGGTTGGCAGACCTTGTCCAGATGGGCATGGTAACTATCTCTGACCAGAGGCTTCGCGCGACGGAACAGGGACGCGCCCTATTGAATGCGGTCCTCCGCGAACTGTTAATGGATTGAAGCAATGCGTTTTATTTATGCTGGCCTTGGACTGTTCTGTGTTGCCTTGGCCGTCATAGGTATTGTTCTGCCCTTGCTGCCAACTGTTCCCTTCCTTCTACTCGCTGCGTTCTTTTTCGCAAACTCATCTGAGCGCCTGCATAGTTGGATTGTGGATCACAATATTTTTGGCCCAATGATCCTGGATTGGCGCGAGCGCGGCGCCATCCGATCAGGTGCAAAAACGGCGGCAACCGTCTCGATTGCCGCCGTTTTCGGACTGTCTCTGATGCTTGGTATTCCCAGTCATATTTTAGGGATTCAAACCGTCGTCCTATCTGCCGTTCTTCTGTTCATTTGGACCCGGCCTAGCGGCTGAGCAAGTTGCACAGTTCGTCCAGCTGATCCAGGTTATCGTAACTGATAACTACAGCGCCGGCCTCGCCGCCGGGCTTGTGATCAATGGACACTTTCATTTTCAGCACAGCCGACAGATCCCCTTCAAGAGCGCGGGTATCCGCATCCTTTTCCGGTATCCTTTTCGGCTTCTTCGTAACCGAGGTCAGTGCACCTGCGGCATCTTTCTTGACCAGCGCTTCCGTTGCGCGAACCGACAGCCCTCCCTTGACAATTTTTGCTGCAAGGTCTGAAGCGTTGTCAGAGGTAATCAGCGCACGAGCGTGTCCAGCCGACAATTTGCGTTCCTGCACCAGGATCTGAACATCTTCCGGCAGGTGCAGAAGGCGCACTAGATTTGCAATATGGCTACGGCTTTTGCCAAGTGCTTCAGCCATCCGTTCTTGCGTATGGCCGAATTTTTCCATCAGTTGCTTGTAGCTCTGTGCCTCTTCCAGTGCATTCAGGTCCGCGCGCTGAATGTTTTCGATAATGGCCACTTCCATCATCTCAACATCCGAATAATCCCGGATCAGGACAGGCACTTCATGAAGTTGGGCAGCCTGAGAGGCGCGCCACCGGCGTTCGCCAGCAACGATTTCGTACATTCCGCCCGGCCGCGGCCGCACTATCAGTGGCTGCAGAACGCCCTTTTCCTTGATCGACGCAGTCAGATCATCCAAGTCCTCCTGCAGGAACTGACGACGCGGCTGGTTCGGATTAGCAATGACATTTTCAATAGGAACCAGAACTTCCGCATTCCGCGGAGCCTCTGCCTGCGTGCTCACCGGCGCAGGGTTCACATCTGCCATCAACGCTGACAATCCCCGGCCGAGTCCGCGTGGTTTTGTTTTCTTGTCTGCCATGATTGCCTCCGATAGGTATTCTTCATTTATGCCGCTATCTTGTGATGTTTATTCAGGATCTCTTCTGCCAATGCGCGGTATGCCTGTGCACCCAGAGAATTCGTATCATAGTTCAGCACCGGCTGCGCATAGGAAGGTGCTTCGCTCACCCGGACATTGCGCGGGATTTTCGTTTGGAACACCAGATCACCCAGATTGTCCCGCGCGTCCTGTTCTACTTGCTGCGACAAGTTGTTACGGCGATCAAACATGGTTAGGACAATTCCTTCGATCCGTAGGTTTGGATTCGCTGACTGCCGAACTTCCCTAATTGTCAGCATAAGCTGGGTCACCCCCTCCAGGGCAAAGAATTCACTTTGCAGCGGAATCAGAACCGAGTGCGCTGCCACCATTGCATTGACTGTCAGAAGGTTCAGGGAGGGCGGGCAATCAATTAGGACGTAGTCCCAATCATACTCGTCCATTGCTGTTTGACGCAGAGCGTCGTGCAGCAGGAAACTGCGTTTTTCATTGGTAAAGAGTTCGATATCAGCCGAACTTAGGTCAACCGTGGCTGGAATAATACACAGATCCTCAATCTCAGTCCTCTGAATGACGTCACTCAGCAATGAATCTTCAACTAAAAGATCATAGGTTGTCAGATCCCGGTCAGACGGTTCAATACCCAGTCCGGTTGAAGCATTCCCTTGCGGATCCAAATCGACGACGAGCACGCGCAATCCGGTTTCCACCAAGGCGGCCGCAAGGTTGATGGCTGTTGTTGTCTTTCCAACTCCGCCTTTCTGATTTGCCACCGCGATAATACGAGGCCCCTCGGGGCGGGAGTAATCAGACACGTGCCACTTCCCTTATTTTCAGGATTACTGCTTCTTGTTCTGTCAGACTTTTAACCGGTTCCACATCGAACTGCCATTGCTGCCGCGCGTTATCCACTTCTTTTTTCCAGCTTTCACCTTTTGCGAATAACGCCACCCCTGCAGGCGAAAGATGGCGTTCAGAAAATCCCAGCAAAGTAGTTAAATCGGCTAGCGCCCGAGCAGAAAGAACGTCAGCTTCTTGGGGCCTAGCCCGTTCAATTCTATCCGTTAAGATGGCCACTTTAGCACCACATTCCCGTGCGGCGGTCCGAAGAAATGCAGATTTTCTCTGATCGCTTTCAATCAAGGTTACCCTCATGCCAGGTACTTCATCTGCAGCAAGTAGAGCGACAATCAGACCGGGGAAACCTCCGCCGCTTCCAATATCAACCCAGTGTTCAACTGAGTCACTACACCGAAACACTTGCACAGAATCGACAATGTGACGCATCCATAGGTGATCCAAGCTGGACTTCGAAACGAGATTAATTTTTGGGTTCCACTTACGTATAACCTGTTCAAAAACCTCAAATCGGTACAATGTTTCACGTGAAACATCAAGCTCTTCAATAATCGCTGTCCTATTCACGCGGACTTCCCCTTCCGCGGCAGGCCACGCCGTAAGCGGGCCAGAAGAAGAGCAAGCGCAGCCGGAGTCATACCATCAATGCGCGCAGCCTGCGCCAGGGTTTCAGGACGGGACTGGGAAAGCTTACTTTGCAACTCTTTGGACAGGCCTTCGATTCCCTCGAATGAAAAATCTGTAGGGAATAGATAGCCCTCATCTCTCTTTATCGCTGTAACTTCCCTTTGTTGCCGTGCGATGTAGTTGGCGTAGAGCGCATCCCGCTCCAATTGCCGGCGAACCTCATGATCTACTCCATCCAATTCAGGCAGAAGCGGAATAAGGTCCTCAAAAGTGACATCCGGAAACGCTAGAACATCAAACCCGTCGCGACGGGTTCCATCTTGATTAATCCGTATACCAGCGGAAGATACCTGTTTTGGGGTGAACGATTGCGACCTCAGAATATCCCGGCCTGATGCTAAGCGCTCGTTCTTTTCCAAGAACGCACTCCGACGATCTACTCCCGCGCAGCCGATTTCGATAGCTAAAGGCGTAAGCCGTTGGTCCGCGTTATCTGCCCGCAAGGACAGCCGGAATTCCGCCCGCGACGTGAACATACGGTAGGGTTCAGTAACGCCATTAGTAGTAAGATCGTCGATCATCACGCCAATGTAGCTGTTTGAGCGGCCGAAAGTTACAGGGTCTTTCGCCTGGGCTTTGCGCGCAGCGTTCAAGCCGGCGACCATGCCTTGCGCAGCGGCCTCTTCATATCCGGTTGTACCGTTGATTTGGCCGGCCAGATACAAGCCCGGCACATCCTTCAATGACAGATCCAGTTTCAGAGCCCTAGGGTCTACATAGTCATATTCAATTGCATAGCCTGGCTGAAGAATATTTGCCTTCTCTAACCCTTTGATGGAGCGGACATACGCCTCTTGGACGTCCAGCGGCAAGCTTGTGGAAATTCCATTCGGATAGACCGTGTGGTCCGATACGCCCTCCGGTTCCAAGAAAATCTGGTGCGAGTCCTTTTCGGAGAACCGCACGATTTTGTCTTCAATTGATGGGCAGTACCGAGGCCCGACACCTTCAATATGGCCGCCATACATTGCTGACCGTTCCAGATTTTTTCGGATGATGTCATGAGTCTGCGCGTTGGTATGTGTTATCCCGCAGGAAACTTGCTTGGCGCTCGCGCCCCTGCTCATAAATGAGAAGAATACCGGATCCTCATCTCCGGGCTGTCTTTCCAGACTATCCCAATCTATCGTGCGCCCATCCAGCCGAGGTGGTGTGCCGGTCTTTAGCCGGCCCAACGGCAGATCAAAACCATCCAGGCGTTCCGCTAACTTTACCGAAGGCTTATCGCCTATCCGACCTCCTGGCCTTGAAGTTTCACCGATGTGTATGACACCGCGCAGAAATGTCCCGGAGGTCAGGATAACTGCCTTGGCTGGAACTTCACTGCCATCGGCCAGCACAACGCCAGATACGGCTTCCCCCGCCATCAGGAAATCCGTAACCTCACCTTCCAGAATATCTAGGTTTGGTTGTGCCTCGGTCAGTCTCAGCATCTCCTGACGATAGATCGCCCGGTCAGACTGGGCTCTTGGACCTTGAACCGCGGGCCCTTTTCGGCGATTCAGCAGCCGGAATTGTATTCCCGCAAGGTCAGCAACATGTCCCATTACTCCATCAAGAGCATCGATTTCCCGGACAAGGTGCCCCTTACCTAATCCGCCGATAGCAGGATTGCACGACATCACACCGATGCCGTTTCGATTCAGGGTAATCAGAACTGTAGCTGCACCCATGCGTGCTGCAGCGTGGGCCGCCTCAGTTCCGGCATGCCCGCCACCAACAACAATCACATCATACTTCGGATGTTTCACGTGAAACACTCCTTCACTTCCCCAGGCAGAAGCTCGAGAAAATCTCGTCCAGGAGATTCTCCACTCCGATCCGGCCCACCAGCGTTTCCAGCGCCCGTATAGCCGAGCGCATCTCCTCGGCGGCGATATCATAAAATCCAGGACCGCGCGATAGTATATCCTGCGCTTCGTCTAAACTTACCAAAGCAGACAACATCGCATCCCGGTGTCGAGCGCGCGTAGCAATACCCGCTTGAGACGACCGGTTTTTCAGAATCAGAGAGATGTGTTCGACAAGTCTGTCTATACCCTGCCCGGACTTTCCTGAGATCGCATTCTCTGCATCGCCGCGCAGGTCAGCCTTTGGTTGAAGACGGATATCTCCATCCTCCATCGCGACATCAAGAATGTCATTCTTCTCCGCCAAAAACACTCTTAAATCAGCATCTTCTGCGCGTTTCCGTGCTAAAGCGATACCAATACCTTCTACGTGGTCTTCGGTATCCCGTAATCCCGCGGTGTCCAGCAATGTCACCGGCAGGCCTGCCAGATCCATCCGCACTTCGATAACATCCCGGGTGGTGCCGGCAAATTCAGACGTAATGGCTGCCTCGCGGCCGGCCAACGCGTTCAATAGGGTTGATTTCCCGACATTGGGAGCCCCAATGATAGCCACTTCGAACCCGCTGCGGATCCGTTCTGCAATTTTCACTCCATTAGTTTCTCTTGCAAGGCCGGCTTGAACTTCGGCCAGTAGAGCAGAAACTTCCGGAGTTACATCTACTGGTACTTCTTCATCAGCGAAATCAATCGTTACTTCAATCAGGGATGCCGCACGGATTAAACTTGCGCGCCAGGTTTCAGCCAATTCCCCCAACCCGCCGGCAAGAATTATCTGGGCCTGTCTGCGTTGCGCTTCGGTTTCCGCGTCAATCAAATCCGCGAGCCCTTCAACCTGAGCCAAGTCCAGGTTGCCGTTTTCCAAGGCGCGACGGGTAAATTCACCCGGCTCAGCCATCCGCAAACCGGCGATACGGCCCAAGGTTTCAAGCACTGCTGCAACCACAGCTGTGCTTCCATGCACTTGAAATTCAACAGTATTTTCACCTGTGAAGCTTTTGGGAGCCGTAAAGCTCAGCACCAAAGCCTCATCAAGACGCTCTCCTGATTGGTCTTTCAGGATTTTCAGGCTTTTGCCCCGCGCCGGCAACGCGCCACGGCAAAGTTGCGCGCCGGCTTCATGCGCCAAAGGACCCGAGACGCGGATTACCGCGACCCCGGCCTTCCCCTGTGCGGAAGCCAGCGCAAAGATCGTTTCCATGGGATGGCCCTTCTTTTCCAGACCGCCCTGATTAGGTGTTCATCGAATCGAAGAACTCGGTGTTCGACTTTGTCTGCTTAAGCTTAGACAGCAGGAACTCAATCGCATCGGTTGTGCCCATCGGATTCAAAATCCGGCGCAACACAAAAGTCTTGGCCAGATCAACCTTGTCGACCAGCAAATCCTCTTTTCGGGTGCCGGACTTGAGTATGTCGATAGCCGGGAACACCCGCTTATCTGCAATCTTGCGGTCCAGCACGATTTCCGAGTTACCGGTACCTTTGAACTCTTCAAAGATCACTTCGTCCATACGCGAGCCGGTATCAATCAGCGCGGTGGCGATAATGGTCAGCGAACCACCCTCTTCGATGTTCCGGGCTGCACCAAAGAACCTCTTGGGCCGCTGCAGGGCGTTTGCATCAACACCCCCGGTCAGAACTTTGCCCGACGATGGCACCACGGTGTTAAAGGCTCTACCAAGTCTTGTGATGGAGTCCAAAAGAATCACAACATCTCGTTTATGCTCAACCAACCGCTTGGCCTTTTCGATGACCATTTCCGAGACTGCAACGTGGCGAGTCGCCGGCTCGTCAAAGGTCGAAGAGACAACTTCGCCCTTCACCGAACGTTGCATGTCAGTCACTTCTTCCGGGCGTTCGTCGATCAGCAGAACGATCAGATAGCACTCAGGATGGTTCTTCTCGATGGAGTGCGCGATATTCTGCAGGATCACCGTCTTACCTGTACGTGGCGGTGCAACGATCAGCGACCGCTGGCCTTTGCCGATCGGAGCCACCAGGTCAATCACCCGCGCCGAGCGGTCTTTGATGGTGGGATCCTCGACTTCCATTTTCAACCGTTCATCAGGATAGAGCGGAGTGAGGTTGTCGAAAGCGATCTTATGGCGGGCTTTCTCCGGCTCTTCAAAATTGATCAAAGTGACATTGGTCAGCGCGAAGTAGCGTTCGGTCTCTAGCGGCGCCTTGATCTGGCCGTCAACAGTATCGCCAGTCCGCAATGAATACTGGCGGATCATGTCGGGTGAAACATAGATATCGTCTGGACCCGGCAAATAGTTAGCTTCAGGCGAACGCAGGAAACCAAAACCGTCCTGCAATACTTCAAGCACGCCGTCACCGCTGATGTCCCAGCCCTCATCTGCACGTTCACGCAGGATCTGAAACATCATCTCGCCCTTGCGCATGGTCGAGGCGTTTTCGATCTCCAGCTCCTCGGCCATTGCCAACAGAGACTTGGGACTTTTAGCTTGGAGATCGGACAGATTCAGGGATTGCACGGTCATATAGATACGGCCTCTACTCCCCCGTTCATCCAGGGGTTGGTCACAGGACAGGATTGGAAAACACGGTGGCCCGGACGGACCCGTTGGCTGCCATACATAGGGACTCGTTTCAGATGAGTCAAACGCCGGCTGGAGTCGTTCCGGGGCTGCAAGGCCCTTTTCTGCGCCTCTGCGTTAGAACTTGAAGATCACCGAGACAACAATCACCACCATCAGAACGGTAGGCACTTCGTTCATCAACCGGAACTGCCGGCCAGACAGTCTGTTCCCGCCGGCAGAAAAGTCGCGAAAGCGGAACAGAAGCCAGTGATGGAACCAGGTCATCGCGATCACTGACACGCCCTTGGTCCAGGGCCAGACCGAGCTCCAATCAACGATACCCGGTGTCAGCACAATGAATAGTCCAGCGGCCCACGACACATACATTGCTGGGCGCATGATAACCCGGAGGAGCTTTTCTTCCATTTCCAGAAAGATCGGTACTGTGTCCTGAACCTTCTGTGCTTGCTCCACGTGATACACGAACAGACGGGGGAGATAGAAAAGCCCTGCCATCCAGCTGAGTACAGCCATGATGTGCAGTGATTTGGCATACGGGTAGAGCGTGAACATCAGGTCGCTCGGATCCATAGGCAAGTCTCCCCGGTCAGATCTGATCACCCTAATAATTAAAGATATATTAGAAGGATGATGTTTTTGTAGTGTGCATGGATTCCGGTGGATAAGTGAATCTTCCTCCGCTTATCCCCAGCAGGGATAAGATTCCAGACTGGACGGGAAAGAAGTCATAAGATTCTTCTAAACACCCCGGAAATAAGGTGCGTTAACGCCGCGCATCCCCATCTGTGCTTGGGGATAAGGCTGGGATGAACCGGGGAGAGCCGGCATATCCACTAAAGCAAAGTTATCCTGACCCACAAAGGGCGACTCAGCGAACTGAATCCCGGGATGTGCGTCAACCCCGTGAGTCTTTACTTAACCGCGGAAAACCATACAAAACGTTCTGAAACCGTTTGCTTCTTTCCCACGGGGTTTTCCACATGACTGCCCACATAGTGCTGGCTTCTGGTTCCGGAATCCGGGCGCAACTGCTGCGTCAGGCCGGGATAGAATTTGAAATCGATGTACCGCGCCTGGACGAGCAGGCGATCAAATCTGCGCTCTTGGCCGAAGAGGCTCTTCCGCGCGATATTGCCGATGCGTTGGCAGAGGCGAAGGCGCGTAAAATCAGCGGAAAACATCCGGGAAAACTGGTGCTGGGATGTGATCAGGTGCTAGATTTCGAAGGGAACCTTCTTTCGAAACCTACCAGCGCCGAGGACGCGTTGTCTCAACTGAAGGGCATGCGTGGCAAACGGCATATGCTGTTGTCTGCGGCCGTGATTTACCGTGACGGTGAACCGATCTGGCGCCATGTAGGACAGGTCCGTCTGCTCATGCGGAACAGCACTGATGCATTTCTCGAGGATTATGTTGGCCGGAACTGGCCCAGCATCCGCCATGCGGTGGGTGCTTACAAGCTGGAGGAAGAAGGTGTGCGGCTGTTTGCCAGCGTCGATGGCAGCTACTTTAATGTTTTGGGATTGCCGTTGATGGAGCTTATCAGTTACTTGGGATTGCAAGGGGTAATCGAGCAATGACAGTAGCAAAAATCCCGCTCGCCGGCGTGATCGGCTGTCCGGTTGCACATTCCAAATCTCCGCAGCTCCACCGTCACTGGCTGAGCACATATGGTATTTCCGGCTACTATGTGCCGATGCATGTGGAACCTGAAGATCTGGCAGAGACGGTCCGGATGATGCCGAAGATGGGTTTTGTCGGGGCTAATGTCACTATTCCGCACAAAGAAGCGGTTATGGAGATTGCGGATAAGGTCACCGACCGGGCCAAACTCATTGGCGCCGCCAATACGCTGATTTTCCGAAGCGATGGAACAATCCTCGCCGACAATACGGACGGCTACGGCTTCATCACCAACCTGCACCAGGGAGCGCCGGACTGGGACCCGGAATCCGGCCCGGCGGTTCTATTGGGTGCCGGCGGTGCCTGCCGCGCGGTAGTTGCCTCATTGCTGGAGGCCGGAGTGCCGGAGATCCTGCTGACCAACCGCACCCGCGGCCGGGCCGATCAGTTGCATTCGGACTTTGGCAACCGGGTCCGGGTGGTCGAATGGGTCCAGGCCGGTAATGTCATCGAAGAAGGTGCGCTGATTGTGAACACCACCTCCTTGGGAATGCAGGGCAAGCCTCGTCTGCGGGTTCCGCTGGATGGGTTGCAGCCCGATGCGGTTGTGACCGACCTTATCTATGCGCCGTTGAAAACAGACTTGCTGCTGACGGCTGAGGATGCTGGCTGCACTGTGGTGGATGGGCTGGGCATGCTGTTGCATCAGGCTGTGCCAGGGTTTGAACGCTGGTTCGGACACCGCCCTGATGTGGATGCTGCAGCGCGGGCGGCGGCTCTCGGATGAGTTTCAGCCTTGGCCTTACTGGCTCCATCGGAATGGGCAAGAGCACGACCGCTAAATTGTTCGCCGCCAAAGGGTGTGCGGTCTGGGATGCAGATGCCGCCGTGCACCGGCTTTACAGCGCGGGAGGCGCTGCGGTTCGGCCAATGAGCGCGGCCTTCCCAGATGCTATCCAGAATGGCGCGGTAAACCGTGCTGGGTTAAAGTGTATCATCAGTGAAAATCCTGATGCATTGAAACATATCGAAGCTATCGTGCATCCGCTTGTCGCAAAGGACCGGGCAGAGTTCCGGACAAGAGCGCAAAGCGATATCCTGGTGTTTGACATTCCGCTGCTGTTTGAAACGGGCAGTGATGCTGAAATGGACGCAGTGGCTTGCGTGTTCGCTGATGCAGAGACACAGAAAGAGCGGGTTTTTGCCCGCGGCACGATGACGGTTAAGCAATTCGAGCATATCCTGCAAAAACAGATGCCGATTGAGGAGAAACGCGCCCGCGCCGATTATGCGATCGAGACGGACACGCTTGAGCACGCCGCGGCGCAGGTGACAGAGATCCTCGCAGACATCAGGAGGAAACTGGCAGATGCGTGAAATCGTTCTTGATACCGAGACCACCGGGTTTGATCCGTTCTCCGGTGACCGGATTGTTGAAATCGGTGCGGTAGAGCTGTACAATCACATGCCCACTGGCAAGAGGTACCACGAATATATCAACCCGGAACGCTCGATGCCGGCTGAGGCGTTTTCGGTTCACGGCATCGGTCCTGACCTGTTGGAGCCGCCGCAAAAACCGCAACCCGGCGCGGTGACGCTGCGGGACAAACCGGTTTTTGCCAAAGTCGGGCAGAGTTTCCTAGATTTCGTGCAGGACTCCAAACTGGTCATTCACAATGCCAGCTTTGACATGAAGTTCCTGAACGCGGAACTGGACTGGATGGGCCTGCCCAAGCTGCCGATGGATCAAGCGCTCGACACGCTGGCGATAGCGCGCAAGAGATTTCCTGGTTCGCCAGCTACGCTGGACGCGCTGTGCAGGCGCTTCAATATCGACAACACCAACCGAACCTTGCACGGAGCACTGCTTGACTCTGAAATCCTGGCTGATGTCTATCTGGAGCTGATCGGCGGCCGCCAGCCGGATTTTGGTTTGTCTGCCCAATCAACTTCAGAGACAACCCGGGTGGAGGATGACTGGCGCCCTGTCCCCCGTCCATCGGCTTTGCCCCAGCGGATCACCGCAGAGGAACTGGCTGCTCATGAAGAATTCGTGGCCAACCTGGGGGAAGAGGCTTTGTGGAAGGTTTCCTGACCCAAGGCAGGATCCAAAAATGAAAAACGCCGCTGAATCACAGCGGCGTTTTTTTGGTTAGGCGGGCTTGAAACTTTACTGAGTAGGAGCTGCTGCCGCCGCTTCGGTCTGACGGCGGGCCAGTTCGTTGCGGTAGATCGCCACAAAATCAATGTTGTCCAGATTCAGCGGCGGGAAGCCGCCGTCGCGGGTGACGTCCGACACGATGCGGCGCAGGAACGGGAAGGTCATGCGCGGGCATTCGATCAGCAGGAACGGGTGCAGTTGGTCTTCCGGCACGCCGGCGATGTTGAAGACGCCGACATATTCCAGTTCCAGAACGAACAGGACTTCGCCGCCCTCCTTGTTCTTTGATTCAACAGTCAGCTTGGTGACAACTTCATACTGGTTCTCAACCGAGCGTTTTTTTGCATCCAGGTTCACCTGCACACTGACATCCGGCTGAACGTCGCCGCCGGTGCCCTTTTGCGCCATCACGTTTTCAAATGACATGTCGCGGATGAACTGGCCCAAAATGTTCATCTTGACTTGCGGCTGCTGCTGGGCTTCGCCGTTTTCGGCCATCGGGATACTCCTGAAAAATTCTTTTGACCGTGCTTAGCAGCTTGGTTCGGGTAGCTCAACGGGGGCCGTCGACCCAGCCTGACGGGCCGTTTGGACGGTCACTGGGAGTCACATCTTCGAAATCTCCGTCGATGGTGTCATCCGGCCTGCCGGCGGTCCCAGGATAGTGACGGCCCTGCATGCTGCCGGGCCCCATCTGGAACTGCGCCACTGTGACACGTGCCCGAAGGTAGCGGAAAACCGCCAGCCGCACCGGTGGCATCAGAAGGGCAAAACCAAAGGCATCTGTAAAGAACCCCGGAGTCAGCAGCAGCGCGCCGGCAAAAAGGATCATGGCACCATGGGCCAAAGGCTCGGCCGGATCGGACATTTGCTGGAAAGACGAGCGCAATTGCCCCATTGCCATTCGTCCCTGAGTTTTCACCAGCCAGGTGCCCAGCACCGCTGTCAGAACCACGATAGCCAAGGTCGGCCATAACCCGATTGCGCCGCCGATTTGAATAAACAGGGCAATTTCAATGATTGGAACCATTAGAAAGGCCAGGAAGATATACATGGAGTTTCCTTACGATCATACGCCCGGGCGGTAGACTTGCCCCCGTCCGTCACCTACATAAGGTCTGATCGCTTTGGTTTCAAACAAAGCACGAACGCCTAGCATGAGGTATCCATGGAGTCGCCTGTGATTCAGCTTTTGGTTCTGGCCGGTATTGCCGTGTTTCTGATCCTGCGCTTAAAAAGCGTACTTGGATCACGGGAAGGTTTCGAAAAGCCACCGCTGCCACAATCCGAAGCGCGGAGCCGCCGGCCCGATCTGGAAGTGATCGAAGGCGGCCCGGACCGTGACATTACCGATTATGTGGCTGACGGCAGCCCGCAGGCTCTGGCACTGGCTGAGATGAAGCGGGCTGAACCGTCTTTTCAGGTGCAGGAATTTGTGCAGGGCGCGCGCAGTGCATATGAAATGATCCTGATGGGCTTTGAGCATGGCAACCTGGACGACATCCAGCCGTTCCTGGCCGAGGACGTCTTCGAAAGCTTCGTGGATGCCGTTGCGCAGCGTGAGGATCAGGGATTCAAAATCGAGGCCGAGTTTGTTGGCGTGCGTGAAACCACCGTGGCAGATGCCACATTCGACACACAGACGGGCCGGGCCGAAATCACCATGCGGTTTGTTGGTGAAATGACGTCCGTTGTCCGCGATCGCGGTGGCGACATCGTCGAAGGCGACCCCAAGGCTGTGAAGCGTCAGAAGGACACCTGGATCTTTGCCCGCAACATGGGCGCCGATGATCCCAATTGGCAGCTGGTAGCGACGGACGCATGATTGCGGCGCTTCGGGGGGTATTTGGGGCAGCTGCATTCGCAGGTGCCGCGATGACCGCCTCAGGGGCGCATTCTGAAACCGTGTCCAGCATCTTGGATTTTGCCCAATTGGACGGCTGGGCAAAAGACGATCATGCCCATGCGCTGCAGGTTTTTTTAGAAACCTGCAAGAACCTGAGGGATCCCGACTGGGCTGCCTTGTGCAAGGCCGCGCAAGCTCAGACTCCCGAAGGGGCACAGGCGTTTTTCGAGCTGTTCTTCCGCCCGGTTCTGATCGAGGATGGCAATCCAGCTCTGTTCACCGGCTATTTCGAACCTGAGCTGAGCGGTTCCCGCTATCCGACAGAACGCTTTCGCTACCCGGCCTACAAGATGCCGCCCGAGGCCCGCTCCACCGATTTGTGGCTGTCCCGGCGGGATATTCTGACCAGCGGTGTATTGGCAGACCGCGGGCTGGAGATTGCCTGGGTGGACGACCCGGTGGAGCTGTTCTTTTTGCAAATTCAAGGTTCTGGCAGGATCCGCCTGCCGGACGGCTCGATGATTCGGGTTGGCTACGGCGGCGCCAATGGGCACCCTTATAAATCCATCGGCAAGGAACTGGTGCGCCGCGGCGTCTACAACGCCCATCAGGTCAGTGCCCAAGTGATCAAATCCTGGGTCCGGCGCAACCCGTCGGACGGCAGGGAACTGCTGTTCCACAATCCGTCCTATGTGTTCTTCCGCGAAGTGCGCAAAGTATCCGCGTCCAAAGGGCCGCTTGGCGCAATGAACCGGTCGGTCACGCCGATGCGAACTATTGCCGCCGACCCCGCATACACTCCGCTGGGTGCGCCGGTCTGGGTGGAAAAGGATGGACATATGCCCCTGCGCCGCCTGATGGTGGCGCAGGATACAGGATCCGCAATAAAGGGCGCGCAGCGGGCTGATATATTTGTCGGTACAGGTGATGCCGCCGGCGAGACCGCTGGAACGATGAAAGACCCCGGGCGGATGGTTGTTCTGCTGCCGATTCAGCGGGCCTATGCGATGCTGCCGGACGACCTTTGAATGACACGGCGGAAACTGACAGGAGATGAGATCGACCTCTGGCACAAGGTTGTGAAACACGCGGAACGCATGCATCCCGGCGGGCCTTCCAAGCCGCCTGCCCCGCCGATGCTGAAACCCAAACCGGTTAAGCCACTTGAGCCGGGACTGGATCCGTTTGAGATTGGCAGCCGCGCCAAGCCAAAGCCTCTGAAACACGATTTAAAGCCGTCTCTTGCCCGCAGCCTGGCCAGCGATCCGGTGCAGATGGATGAGAAATCCTTCCGCCGCATGAAGCGCGGTAAGCTTAAGCCGGAAGGCAAGCTGGACCTGCACGGCATGCGGATCGACTCCGCGCATCCTGCTCTCACCCGGTTTATCCTGTCTGCCCAAGCCTCCGGAAAACGGCTGGTTCTGGTGATCACCGGCAAGGGAAAGCACCGCGACGAGCCAGGTCCGATGCCGGTTCCGCGCGGAGTGTTGCGCCACAAGGTGCCGCAATGGTTGTCATTGCCGCCGCTGGCGCAAGCGGTGATGCAGGTCACCCCTGCCCACATCAGCCATGGCGGTGAAGGTGCCTACTACGTCTATCTCAGACGCAGCCGTTGAACCCGCCTATCTGTTGTCTGCGGGCGTTTTTTCCAGTGCAACCTTGATGGTTCTGTCTTGAATGACAATTTGACCCGGCAGGATCTTTCGCAGCAGGTCCTGTCTATGCGTAAACGAGTCCGCGGTTTCCCGAGCACTGTTTAGCAATGCAATCAGCGCCGGCGAGGAGGCTGCCACAAAATGCTGCGTCTCCGCTTCACCTGCAAAGGCCGTGGTGTCGATCACTTCAACCGGCAGACCGTTGACTGCGTCAAGGCTGTCCAGATTCCCGAGCCGTTCACGGCCATTCAGGCCGCGCAGGTGTTGTGACAGGGTCAGAACGTTATCTTTTCGCGACACGAAAATCAGGAACGGTTGCGGCACCTGCTTGAATCTCCGCATCTGAGATTTAAACACGTCGACATCCAAATCTGGTGACATCAGGATGACACCGCCCAGGTTCTGCGCTGTCCAGCCGGGAGATTTGATCTCCATCTGGCGCAGGGTTTCCATCGTCAGCAGCCCCCCCATGGAATGGGCAACGAGTACAATACGCTCGACCGCGGAAGCGCGCAGTTTGCGCAGCAGAGCTTCCAGCCCGTCACGGGCAAACAGCACACTGTCGCCATCGTAGGCATAGCCAAGCGGACGGCCCTTGCTTGGCCAGGAATAGATAACCGTTGCCCCGGGGAGGTTGATGTCATGAGCAAGCTGGGCAGCCCTAAAAGCGGTCTCGGCCTGGGTGGAATTGAAGCCGTGCACAAAAACCGTGACTTCGCGCTCCTTTCGGGGAAACTTTGCCAGTTCTTGCTGCAGCCGGATGGAAAAGGCGGCCTCGGTTTCGAATGTCTTGCGTCCCGCCATGGTGAATTCAGTGACGGGGTCCGGTTTCGCATAGCCGAACTTCAGCGAGCCGGGTTTATGATCCGGCGGAATTGAAACCGTGAGTTCAAGGAGGCTGACTGCATCGGTGCGGTCCGGCCCAAAGGTGCCGTCAGGCAGCGGTTCACGGTTTGTGGCGGCAAAAATGGTCTTAGGTGTGCCCAGTTCCAGCGCTTCTGGAACTGTTGGCGTATAAGATCTGTCAGTACAAGCCGCCAGAAAGACCATGATCACACCGGAAATCAGGCGCAGCCCGTGCATTTTGTTTACCTCAATCAATTGGTGGCAGGCTACTGCACCTGCCGCCAAAGTCCAGAGGCTGCAATTTTGCCTGGTGTTTTACAGCACGTATCGGCTGACATCGGCTGACCGGCCAAGTTCGCCCAGGTTTTTCTTCACAAAACTTGCGTCCACAGTGACTGTGTCGCCCGGCCGGTCCGGGGCAGTAAAGGAGAGCTCCTCAAACACCCGCTCCATCACTGTGTAAAGTCGGCGTGCGCCTATGTTTTCCACCGCCTGGTTCACTTCGGCGGCGATTTTGGCCAACGCGGCGATACCGTCGTCGGTAAAGGTCACTTCGACGTCTTCCGTGCCCATCAATGCAGTGTATTGGAGTGTCAAAGCATTGTCGGTCTCGGTCAGGATACGCACGAAATCCGCTTCGGTCAGCGCCCGCAGGCTCACCCGGATCGGCAGACGGCCCTGCAGTTCCGGCAGCAAGTCCGAGGGTTTGGCAATATGGAAGGCACCGGAGGCGATGAACAGGATGTGGTCGGTCTTGACCGGCCCGTGTTTGGTGCTGACGGTAGTGCCCTCGATCAGCGGCAGCAGATCCCGCTGCACACCCTCGCGGCTGACGTCGCCGCCCCGGGTTTCCTGGCGCGCGCAGACCTTGTCTATCTCGTCCAGGAAGACGATGCCGTTCTGCTCCACCGATTCCAGCGCGATGCGGGTCACGGTCTCATCATCCAGCAGTTTGTCAGCCTCTTCGCTGATCAGCACCTCATAGCTTTCAGAAACGGTCATCTTCTTGCGGGTGGTTCGGCCGCCCATCGCCTTGCCGAATAGATCACCTAGGTTCAGAGCGCCGATGTTGCCGCCGGGCTGGCCGGGAATTTCGAACATATTGCCCATCGGATTGGAGGTGTCTGCGACATCCAGTTCGATCACTGTGTCGTCCAGTTCGCCTGATTTCAGCTTCTTTCGGAACATCTCGCGGGTTGCTTCACGGGCATCCGTGCCGGCGATAGCTTCCAAAACCCGGTTCTCGGCGGATTTTTGAGCTTTGGCCTTCACATCCTCGCGCATGAATTCGCGGGTCTGGGCAATGGCGCCGTCAGCGAGATCCCGGATGATCTGCTCCACATCGCGGCCGACATAACCGACTTCTGTGAATTTTGTCGCTTCAACCTTGATGAAGGGCGCGCGCGCCAGTTTTGCCAGCCGGCGGGAAATCTCTGTCTTGCCGACTCCTGTGGGGCCGATCATCAGGATGTTCTTCGGATACACCTCATCACGCAGGTCATCGGAAAGCTGTTTGCGCCGCCAGCGGCTGCGCAACGCCACGGCAACAGCACGTTTGGCTTCTTTCTGGCCGATGATGAAACGATCCAGTTCAGAGACGATTTCGCGAGGGGTCAGATCAGTCATGGATATTTCCGTTTCAATGGGATGGCGGCAGCCGGCCAAGCGGCAGCACGCCAGACAAGAGTGAGAGCAGCACAGCCCGGATATGGCTCCAGAAGGCCCCCAAAGCCACCAGGAACACGCCAAGTGCCAGGATCGTAATGGCGGTGCCTTCGCCGCTGAAGACTGTTCCTGCGAGGGAAACACTGTAGCCGATTGCGGCAATCAGGAACGAGCGCCGGTCAATGATGATTGCAATCAGGGCAAACACCAGCAGGACGCTGATCAGCAGCATGTTGGAACCAGAAGTTCCGGCGTTCAGCAGGCTGAGGGCAATTGTATTCACCAAGGCCGGGGCTGCAACGACGTGCAGCCAGAAACCTTGGGCCGAGCGTCTGGTCACACGGTGCGGATCGCTGAGATCAAACGACATGGCTACGGTAAATACGGCGAACCCTACGGCCAATGTGATCCAAGCAAACGGCCCGCTGGCCGATAGCAGAAACAGGTCGCTCACCCCGGCAGGGGTGCCTGCCTGTATCGATCCCGACAACAGGGCGAGGACAAAAACACCCAAAGCGATCAGCGCCATGGCAAAAGGAACGCGAAAGCGGAGCCAAAACACAGTGACGGCGGCCGTTGCCAGCGCAAATGGCAGCGGCAGGCTTGAATAGTCGTTTTGCGCAATCATGAAGGGCTGGGAAAAACCAGCCGAGAAACCGGCACCGGCGTTGCCGGCCCACAGAAGGGAAAGAGCAATCGCTGGTGCGACCATGCGGCGGCGGCGTATGAAATATTCAGACAGCATCCATAGCACGGCCGCGCCGGCGATGGCTGAATAGATCGCCTTGTCCTGGTAACCGCCGATTGACCCAGCCAGATCAACGGCTGTGAAGGCCATCCAGCCAGAAGCCAGGATCACAAGCCCGATGACAATGAAGATTTCATTGAACCCTTTGAAAAGCTCAAAGGGTTCATCCCCTGGTGCCAGGTTCTCCCGTGCGCCTCTGCGGCTATGCGCCATAGCCAGAAGCGACGCGGCCTGGGCCTCGGTCAACAATCCGGACCCAACAGCAGCCCGCAGATCATTTTGATCAACCTGGGTCACGTCAGCTTTCCTGGCCTATGCTTTCAACAGTGAGGTTGCCATTGGTGTAGACGCAGATATCGGCAGCGATGGCCATGGCATCACGGGCCACTTGTTCGGCGGATTTTCCGCTGTCCATCATACCGCGGGCGGCAGCCAGTGCGAAATTCCCGCCCGAGCCGATAGCGGCTACATTGTGCTCAGGCTCCAGCACGTCGCCGGCACCGGTGATGACAAACATGTCTGCGCCATCGGTGACGATCAGCATGGCCTCAAGTTTCTGCAGGTATTTATCGGTGCGCCAGTCCTTGGCCAGCTCGACACTGGCCCGTGCAAGCTGGCCAGGAGTCGCCTCAAGCTTGGTTTCCAGCCGCTCCAGCAGGGTGAAGGCGTCGGCTGTCGAGCCGGCAAAACCCGCCACCACGTCAAATCCGCCCGGTGACAAGCGACGCACCTTGCGGGCCGTGCCTTTGATCACCGTCTGCCCCAGCGACACCTGGCCGTCGCCGGCGATGACAACCTGGCCATCCTTCTTCACACCGATGATGGTGGTGCCGTGCCAGCCGGGGAATTGATCGTCTGCCATATATGCCTCCGCTTTATTGCCCTCTATATGGAACCATCCCACCGTCGGCACAAGAGAACGCGCAAAGTCCATTGCCGGGCAGCAGCTGCATGGCTGTTCACTGCTATGCAGTAAATGCAAATCGGGGCTGTTGAACCGGCAATTGTGAGACTCAGCCGCACATCCTACATGGGGTTCACAACCGGCACAGGGTCGGCTGTTTCTCAGAAGGACTAGCGCTATGACTACCGCAAACATCTATGCGCCGCTCGGAGCAGTCACCGTTCTCCGCGTGGTCGACGGACTGATCAACGTGAAAACTGCTCTCGTGGAATGGAACGAGGCCCGTCAAACCCGCAAGGCTCTGGCACAATTGTCGGACGATCAGCTGGAAGACATTGGTATGAAACGCGCTGATATCTCTAAAATCTGATCCCTGTTTATCCACAGTTTTGAATGAGCCGCCCGCTATCGGGCGGCTTTGTTCATTTCCGGACACTGGTTTTATACTTGCCAGCCTGATCCGGCAGCCAGGCCTCAATTGCAGCAGTGGCGACCACATGATGCGTTCCGGCTTCGGCATCCTCTACGTCCAGCCCGCCTTTCACGGCTCGCACGCTGGCCCGGCCCCGCGGCAGATCCTGTGCCACTAAATCGCAATCCACTGCTTCCGGCTGCTGCACGGCAACCGTCACGTCCACCCGCATTTCGTTGTGATCAATCCCGAGCTTGGAAAACAGAGTGATCGACGAGTGGTGCAATGCGTCCTGCACTGCACGGCGGGCTGCCTTTGTGTAGTTTTGGCCATACAGATCATTGCCGGTGCCCATTTCCAGGATAATGCGTTTTTCGTTCATTCCTCCGCCTCCATGTCAAAGGACACAACCACGGCCGCATTGGCGATCACCGTGCGCCCGCCTTGGGGCTTGTCGATATTGAGCCCCCCTTCCACAACACGGATGCTGGGCTGGCCGTAAGGGAAAATCCCCAACAGCGCATCCTTGTCCACGGACTCGGGTTTCTGGACCCCGATCTCAGCGTCGATGATCATATCTTCTTTCTGAAAATCAAATAGTTCCGCCATGTTGACGGAATTATGCCACAGCGCGTCCTTGATCGCGCGGCGAGCGGCTTCGGTGTAATCTTCACGCCGGAGCGATGTACCCATGCCGAATTCCACCAATACCCGTGTCTTGGCCATAGTGCCTCCTGTACCTGTTCTGGGCGGGACGGTTGCAGGCAATGGGCGCAAAGGAAAGAGCCAGTTTGCCGTCCGCAGGTGCACCAGTGTTTGCGGGCAAAAGAAAAGGGCTGTCCCCGCGGGGACAGCCCTTTTAAATCTGCAACAGGGATCAGAGTCAGATCGACTCTTCAATCCAGCTTTGCAGCGCTGCTTTGGGAGCCGCGCCGGCACGGTTCGAAACCACTTGGCCGTCCTTGAAGATAAACAGCGCCGGAATACCGCGCACGCCCATGGCGGCGGCCGAATTCGGGTTGTTGTCAACATCGACCTTGGCAATTTTCACCTTGCCGCCGAATTCCGCGGCCAGTTCTTCCAGAGCGGGACCGATCTGCTTACAGGGGCCGCACCACTCAGCCCAGAAATCCACTACTACGGGGATATCGGAGTTCTTGACTTCGGCGTCAAAAGTGGCGTCGGTGACGGCTACGGTGGACATATGCATGTCTCCATGAGTGTGTGGCAACTGGAGTTGGAACCTAGGTACGGCTTAACCGATCGTCAAGGTTCCATACGCCGCAGCAGTGCCTCTGTCACAAGCTTGTGCGGCAGCGGCATAAGGGTGGCATTGCGGGTCCAAAGCAACGCGGTTTCGATGGCGCGGTCCGGATAAATCTGCGCCAGCGCATGGGCATAGGCCCCCATCTGCCGCAGCAGGCCTTCCGGGCATTGCTGAGGAGTTTCGGGTACAGTCACGTTGGATTTAAAATCCACCGCCAGGACTTTTTCCGGGGTTACAACCAGCCGGTCTATGATGCCATGCAAGCGCGATCCGTAAAAATCTGCGGTAACGGGCACCTCCGACAATGTGTCATTCTGGAAAATGTGAGAGAGGGCAGCGTTCTGAAGAACGCCCGAGGCCTCAACCAGCAGCTCTGCGCCGTCATCTGCTTCCTGCAATAGATTTTGAGCCAATACGGGCCACTCCTCCCGCAGCCGGCCGGGCAGATGCTCCAACAGAAGATGCAGCCGGGAGCCGCGCGCCTTGGCCGCCTCCTCGTCCAGGCCCTGATCCCCTGGCAAGGCCTTGGACCCGCCCAGATCCGAGGGGCTGAGAGCCGGCGCCGGCGCAGCATAAGGTCCTGACGGACGGGTAAAGACTTCCGGCAGACTGTGTTTCTCAACGCTTTGGCCAGGCTTTTCAACCAGAGGAAGTCCGTCCCAATCACCGTGTTGCAGGCGAAGTCCAGTGCCGCCTTCGATATCAAGCTCCACCGCCCCGTTGTCCCGCAAGGCGCGTTCCGCCATACGGTACCAGCTGTCGTTCATCTCACCGACGTCGCCTGCTGCGGCAACGATCAACCATTTTTCCGCTCGGGTTAGAGCCACATACAATAGGCGCAGCCGTTCATTTTTCAGTTTCTCCTGCGCGGCTTCACGGGCGGCCAGCATCGCGGCTGGCATCTGGTCCTTGGGCAGCTTCCAGACTGGAGTGCCATCCGCCAGCATGATTTCGGCATCCCGCGGTGGCTGTCGTTTGGCGGTGTCCGGAAGGATCACGATCGGAGCCTCCAGACCTTTCGAGCCATGCACCGACATCACCCGGATCATATTGCCTGCTGCACCCATCTGGCGTTTGATCTCCAGATCATCGGTCTGCATCCAGACCAGAAAACCGGTGAGGCTGGGCACATCGGTGCGTTCATAGGCCAGTGCCTGCGATAGCAGGGCGTTGACACCGTCCTCAGCTTCCGGTCCCAGCCTGCCCAGCAGTTTCTGACGGCCGCCGTGACGGGTCAGAATGCGCTCAATCAGGTCATAGGGGCGCAGGAAGTCGGCATTGGCGCGCAGATCATTCAGCACGGCCATGGTTTCGGGAAACTCCCCTGCCCGGTCGCGCAATGCCGGCCACAGGAACATCGCCTCCCGCCGGTGTGCCAGATCGAACAACGCCTGCTCGCTCCAGCCGAACAGAGGTGATTTCAGAGCCTCCGCCAGTGACAAAGAGTCTTCCGGCAAGGCCAGGAACCGCAACAGTGCTGCGATATCCTTGACCGCCAGTTCGGCGCCCACCTTAAGGCGGTCGGCGCCGGCGATCGGCAGTTCTGCCTTTTTACATGCACGTATGATCTCCGAGAACAGATCGGAGCGGCGCTGCACCAGGATCAGGAAATCTCCGGCCTGCACCGGGCGGCGCTGGAAGGTGCCGGGCTCAGAGCCGTCCTCTGGGATTGTGGTGCCGGTCTCGATCATTCCCTTGATCGACTGAGCGATGCGTTCGGCGAGGATCACTGTGTGATGCCGGCTGCTGGGCCGGTCGACGGGGCTGGTCCAATCGGGATCCTCGTCATCCTCGACCTTCCCGACCACCGGCCAAAGGTCCACCCGGCCGGGCAGATCGGATTTGAAAGCGCGGTGCAGCGCGTCTTTGCGAAAACCGGCGCGGGGGCTGTCGCGGAACACCAAGTCCACCAGTTTCAGGATCGCTGCAGAGGAGCGGAAGGAGAAATCGAGCGATGCGTCTTGCAGACCTGCCCCGGTTTCCGACAGCCTGTTCCCGAATTCCAGCTGCATCCGGTCAAAGGCATCCGGGTCGGCGCCTTGGAAGGAATAGATCGACTGCTTCTTGTCGCCGACCACGAATATCGTGCGTTCGACATCCGAGCGGGCGCCCTCGCCGGCAGTGAATTCCTGCGCCAGTTTCTCGATCACGTCCCATTGCACCGGGCTGGTATCCTGCGCTTCGTCCACCAGGATGTGGTCGATGCCGCCGTCCAGCCGGTACAGCACCCAGGCCGCAACGCCGGGATCGTTTAGCAGTTGCCGGGCCTTCAGGATCAGGTCGTCGAAATCGAGCCAGCCGCGCAACTGTTTGCGGCGCTCATACTCCGGCAGGAAGGTGGCAGCGAAGCGGTGCAGATCGTGGCTTTTCCGGGCAGCAGCCAGGGCAATGCGCTTGGTGCGCGCATCCTCGATCCGCCGCATCAGCGGCTCCAGCTGATCCATCAGCGAAAGATGCGATTCGCGCAGCTTCTTGGTTGGGAACTTGTCCAGTTTCGCCGTAAAAGGTTCCTTGGCCCCGGGACCGGTCAGGAACAGGCTCTCCAGTGTGTCAAGGTCGGCGCGCGTGGGTTTGGTGATGCCGGCGAGCTTGTCCGCGGCTTTCTGATCGGAGCTGCTGCCTTGCCCGAGCATATCGCGGGTGCGCTGCAGCAGCTCTTCCTCGCCGCCCAAGAACACCAGGGCTTCCAGCGCGGTTTCGTCAAAATCCGCCGGCAGCTCAAACAGGTCCAGTAAGCCGTTCCAATCCAGCGGCCGGGAGAAATCGGCGCGGCGCTGACACACGGCTGCGGTCAGTGTTTCGAAATCGCTGTCGCTGACATAGCGTGCCAAGGCCTCCACAAGCGGTGCCTCGGTAGCTTGGGCAAAGTCTTCCATGATTTCAGCGCGCAGCATCTGGCCTGCGCGGTCATCCATTTCGGAAAACTGCGGGCTGACGCCGGCCTCCAGCGGGAAGCGGCGCAGCAGCGACGAACAGAAGGAGTGAATGGTCTGGATTTTCAACCCGCCCGGCGTCTCAATCGCGCGGGCAAACAGGGTGCGGGCCTGCGCGAGGTCGTTGGGTCCGGTGCTGAGCTCTCCCAGTTCAGTCAAGGCAGTGATCAGTGCTGGATCTCCCAGCATCGCCCATTCACCCAGCCGCTTGAACAGCCGGTTCTGCATCTCGCTGGCGGCGGCCTTGGTGTAGGTCAGGCACAGGATGTGCTGCGGCTGCACGCCTTTCAGCAATAGCCGCGCAACCCGGTCAGTCAGCACTTTGGTTTTGCCGGACCCGGCATTGGCGGCCAGCCATGTCGAGGCATCAGGCCGGGCGGCACGGAATTGCGCCTCGGAGGCGGCATCACGGATGGTCATGACAGATCCTCCGGCTGCGGTGTGGCGCTGCGGTCCCATTCGCCGTAGCGCGCTAGGTGGTCATAGTCGCCAGCAATATCGTCACGATACACCATGCGGCGGCTCGAATAGCCTTGTTCAGGCTCGAAATATGCCCCGATCAAAGTGTGCAGCTCGTCCCAGATCTTGGCCGGAGGTTCCGCCTCCAGCGGTGCACGCACTTCTTTCATGCTGGACCCCAGCCCGATGAACAGCGCGCGGGCCACTTCTGCCGGGCCCAGGCCGTCAAAGGCGCCTTGCTCGGCCATGGCGGCCTCGATCAGCAATTGTTTTTCGAACTTCTTCTGCTGTGCTTCGCTGGGGGGGGCACCGGTCTTGTAGTCATACAGATGCAGAAAACCGCGGTCGTCCATGTCGATACGGTCGGCGCGGCAGGCGATGGTGAAATCCAGCGGATCCAGCCGCGCGCTGCCTTTGGCTTCAAAGGCGACCGGTTTGGCACGCGATTGGCGTTCCTGCTCTGCCAGCACAAAGTCACTGGCGATCCTGCGGATGCGGCTGTGCCACAGGATGCGCGCAACCGGCCAGGGGACGTGGCTTTTCAGCAATGCGCGGGTTTTGTCGATCAGGTGACCGGCGGTCAGCAGGGAAGGATCCGTTTGGACTTCCTTGATGAACCGTTCAAACACCTCATGCACCACAATG
The DNA here is from genome assembly GCF_055902035.1 of Leisingera sp. SA215. NCBI lineage: Bacteria > Pseudomonadati > Pseudomonadota > Alphaproteobacteria > Rhodobacterales > Roseobacteraceae > Leisingera > Leisingera sp. SA215. Next base: position 102,549 of record NZ_JBVVXU010000008.1, read on the forward strand.
CCGCGCAGCAACGCATCCGGTTCTTGAACCAAAGGGGTCAGAGGCTTCAACCGCAGAACATGTTTGGCATATATCGCATAGGGGTCGCGGATCAGTCGGGGAATCTCCGTAATCGTCAGGCGCCGCGGCCGTGCCGAAACCGGCGGACGCGGTGAGGGACGCGGCACTTGGGGGATCGGCGTTGGTTCTTCCAGCGCCTCCGCCCAGCCCAGCCACTGGCGGCCCTTGGCGCGCATCGTTTCCAGCGCCGCGCGGCCGCCCTGATCCGGCAGGCCGGACAGCAGGTTGGTCAGCCGGTTCAGCCAGCGTGAGGGCACAGTGTCGGCTTCCTCTGACCGTGCGGCGCGGGTCAGCCAGACCTCGGGTGCGGCGATAGCCTGCTGGAAATCATGCGCTGACAGGCCGATGCGGCGTTCCGGCAGCAACAGGCCGGCCTGGTTGCGCAGCTGTCGGTTCAGCCAGGGATCGGGGCTGGCGGCCTCCGGCCAGCTGCCTTCGTTCAGACCGCCAAGGATCACCAGATCGGCGCCTTGCACGCGGGCTTCCAGCGTGCCCCATATCATGATTGAGCCATAGGGCGCATCGCGGTCGCGTACCTCTCCCTGGCTCAGCAGTGCGCCCAAGAGGTCGGCAAAATCGCGCGCGGACATGTTGCCGCCATGAGAGGCTTCGGCTTCGAGATTTTCTATGCAGGCAAGCGCGGCCTGCCCGGCCTTCTTATCCCAGAGGGTGCCCGAGCCGTCTGCCTGGCTGCCTGCAGCGATGTGTTGTGCCAGTTCACGCAGGCGCTGAACCCAGTTTACCAAAGGCAGGGTGCCGGTGAATTCCTGATCCGCGAAACAGACGGTCAGCCAATCCACCCACCCGGGTGTCAGCTCCCGGCCGTTTTCAAACCCTGCAAAGGCTGCGGCATCTGGGAACGGCGGGCCGTTGCGGCGCAGGGAAAGCTCCAGTTCGCGGGTCTGACGAAGATGGCTGCCGCGGTCCGCACCATCGTGGGCCAACGGGTGCTTCAGCAGCGTCAGCAGACTGTCGCAGGCCAGAGGTTTGCAAAACAGTCCTGCCACATGGCGCAGGAACCGGCCCGGAGGTGAAAGCTGCAAGGGCTGGCCAGCGGAATCGTCAGGCAGGATCTCCCAGCGGTCCAGTGCAGCAGAGACCTGGCGGGTCAGCATCCGGTCCGGGGTGATCAGCGCGGCGGTCTGCCCGTCCTCCGCGGCCTGCCGCAGGCGCAGTGCGATGGCCAGCGCCTCGGCACGGGGGGTGGCGGCCTCGACCAGCGTGACGTTTTCCGTTGCTGTGTCCAAACCGGTCAGATGCGGGCCTTCGCTCATCCAGGCATCTGTTACCGGGGCAGGGCGCAGGGCCAGCGACACCAACCGGTTGCGGGCGGGCGAGACCGGCGGTGTTTCGGTCCAGGGCTGCACGTCGCCCGGTGAAAGCTCCAGGTCCTTCATCAGCTTGTGAAAGCGGTATTGCGGGTGATCTTCCGAGATCATCGGATCATCCAGCCCGTTCCAGACATGATCCGGCTGGTCAAAGTCGTACCCGGGCAGCACCACCGCGCCCTGGGGCAGGCGGGCGATGGCCTGCATCAGCATCAGAGTGGTCCCGCGGGAGCCAGTGGAGCCGGCCAGAATGATGGGATGCTGCGGCGGGCTGTGTTGCCATTGTTCAATCAGGTTCAGCACCACTTGCCGCTGCCGGGCCTGGGCGTCCATCGCGCCGTCATGCAGGCCGGTGAACACATCTGCGATACCGATGAAAGCCTGCGCCCGGGCCCAGTGGCCCGACATGTCGGTGACATCAAGATCGCGGATCGCATCGGTGCTGACGCCTTCACCCTGCATCTCGTCAATCAGCGCGGCCAGGCTGTCGGAAAGATCGTAAAGCGAGGCGCGGGAGGCGAGATCGGGCTGGGCGTCGAGCAGTTTTGCAATCAGCTGCGACAGCTCCAACCGGCGCCGCAGCGGAGGCAGGGCGGGGGGCAGGCCGTCCAGGGTGGCGCGCTGTGCCAGGTCGGTGAGCATCAGCATCCGCGGCAGCAGCAGTGGCGGACCGTTGTCAAACAGGCCCCGCACCCGCCGCGCCATGCGGGAGGTGTTGACGATAAGCTCGGCCCGCGCCAGTACCTCGGGCGGCTGTCCCTGGCTGCGATTGCGCAAGCCCTCGACCAGTGCGCGCGGGAAATCGACGCCGCAGGGCACGGCAAAGACGCGCGGTTTGCTGGCTGGTTCAAACATCATCGGCGGCTAACAGGTCCTCGGCCAGTGTGATTCCCTCAGGATGGCCCACATCGCACCAGCGGCCGGGATACTCCAGCGCAAACAGCCGGCTTTCTGCGGCCATTTGGTTCCACAGGACATTCAGCGAGAACACCTGTTCCGGAACCTGATGCAGCCCGTCCGTTTTCAGGATCTGCACCCCGCCATAGACCAGATTGCCGCCACGGCTGATGCGGCCTGCGGCATCAGCCGAGAAATCCCCGCTGCCGGTGCGGCCCACGGTCCGCTCCAGCGGCACGCAGACCAGCAGCGCGTCCATCCGATCAGGATCCCAAGCATCCTGCGCCAATTGCAGCGGGTTCGGACCCTTCCATATTGCGTCAGTGTTCATTGTGAAAACCGGCCCGTCTCCCAGCAATGGTAAAGCCTGGCGCAGCCCGCCGCCGGTGTCGAGAATCTCGGGGGTTTCGAGACTGATGAGTACCTTTTCAGGCTCTAATATAGCTTTGAGCGGCTCTGGCTTGTAATGCAGATTTGCCACGATCCGGGCCGGCCGGATGGCTTGGGCCAATTCCAGCGCATGTGCGATAAGGGGCCGGCCCGAGACTTCGATCGTCGGTTTCGGCTTGTCGCGGGTAAGTTCCCGCATACGGGTGCCGAACCCGGCGGCAAACAGCATGACGGCATCGGGGGAGCGCTGCATCAGGGCCTCAGCTTGTCCAGGTTTTCCGGAGATGGGGGGGGCAGGTTTTCACGCAGAAGACCCGCAACCGGGGCCAGTGCAGGGTGCTCCAGCCCGCGGATGAAATGATCCCAAACCCGCGGGATCAGGTCCAAGTAAAGGGGTTTGCCGTATTCCACGCTGAGCCGGGCAAATACGCCAAGGATACGCAGATTCCGCTGCACGCCCAGTACTGTATAGGCGGTGCGGAAGCCGGATTCATCCACTCCGGCGGCAGCGATATAGCGGCCCATCATTTGCATTTCGACGGCGGCCGGCACATCGCGGCGGGCATCCTGCAGCAGCGACACCAGGTCGTAGGCGCAGTGGCCGGCGCGGGCGTCCTGGAAGTCCAGAAGACCAACGCGCGCCACTCCGTCGCGGTCCGGCAGCCACAGCAGGTTTTCGGCGTGATAGTCACGTTGGATCAGAACAGGATCGCCTTTGACAGTTTCACGCAGGATGTCTTCGAACTGATCCTCGAACCGGGTTTGCAGATCCGGGTCATGGCCGCCGAGGACGCCGTCCCGGTATTTCAGCAATGCCAGACCGGCCATTTCCGCCATAATTCTCGGGCCATATGGTTGCAGATCCGGTATCGGTGCCTGATGCAAGGAAACCAGGGCGTCAGTGGCCGCCTCATAAAGTTCCTTCTGCAGCGACGGTTGCCGCTGGATGGCACGGGCAAAAAGATCATCGCCCAGGTCTTCCAGTAGCAGAAAGCCATTCTCAACGTCCTGCGCCAGAATCTCCGGGGCGCTGAGGCCCTGGTGACGCAGATAGTTGGCAATACGGATGAAAGGGCGGACATCCTCGCCCTTTTCCGGCGGTGCGTCCATCAGCACAACGGTTTTGCCATCACCGGCGGTCAGCCGTTCATAGCGCCGGTTGGAGGCATCGCCGGCCAACGGACTGCGCAGCCATCCGGTATAAGACGTTGCCGATAGAAACGCCTGGCATCGGGAAGTTCGGTCATTCATGCGCAGATGCGCTCCATCAGGGGCTGCCATTTCGCATCGCTCCAGCTGAGCGTCAAATGGCGGCGGTCTTCGTGTTCCGGGTTCAGCGCCAGCGTGAGGCGCAGGGCATGAGGCGGCGTCAGTTCCGCCAGCCGGTCGGGCCATTCCACCAGGCAGATGGCGGTCTCAAAAGCGTCAGTCAGTCCCAGCTCCTCCATCTCGTCCAGGGAGGACAGCCGGTAGAGGTCAGTGTGCCACAGCTCGCCGGCGGGCACGTCATATGTTTGCACTAGTGTGAAAGTGGGCGAGGGGACGTCTTCTGGACACTGCATCAGCGACTGAATCAAGTGGCGGGCGAAATGGGTTTTGCCGGCGCCGATTACCCCCTCCAGCAACAGGCAATCGCCGGGGCGCAGGGCCCCGGCGATCTGTGCGGCCAATCGGGCCGTATCGTCCGGTGAGTTCAGCGTGCAGGACGCGGTATCTGTTGTCATGGCGCTAGAATGGCGCCGCCGCCACTCTGCTGCAAGCCGGATTTCAGGCTCAGCTCTGGCTGATCGCGGGGAAGCGCTGCTGGCCTTCCGGCAAGGCGATGGTTTCCGGTGCCCGGAAACTGACCATCGTGGCACCATTCTGGATCGCGGAAACCTTGCAGATCAAGCGCGTGCCTTCACGCAATTGAACACGCGACCACCAGGCTTCGCGCCCATCGCCGCCAGCGACAAAATCGCGGATCTCGCCCCAAACCGGGGTCGGCGCGCAGGTATCCTGCCAGATCCGGCTGGCATCCATGATCGACACTTTCGCAAAGCTGGCCTCCGGGTCCATCTGCCAGAGACTGCCATAGGCACTGTTAGAGAAGGTCATGCTGCCATCGCTGGCGAAAACTGCAATCGCCTCGTCCATCTGATCCATGATTGATTGGCCCATCTCAAGCTCCGAGCGGAACTGGCGGGTGAGAGTGACCTCGGCAGTGATGTCTTCGAACAGGAAGGCAATAGCGCCATCCGGGTGCGGCCGGCCCGAAACCTTGTAGACGGAACCCGACGGAAGCGACCATGTTTCCTGGTACCGGCCTTCGGCGGCGGCCTCCAAAAGATCGGCCATTTGGTGGCGCCAGCTGGAGTAGCTTTTGGGTTCCGGCATCATCCGCTGGTCGCGCAGCCGGTCAAAAAAGGTGAGCAAGTTGGGCCGCGAGCTGAGGAAATTGGCGGGTAGGGCAGTGAGGTCGATCAGCACAGGGTTGAACAGCACCAGCTGACGGTTACGGTCAAAGATCGCAAGGCCGATCGAAAGCTGGGCAAATGTTTTGGCCAGGGTCTGTACGAAGTTTCTCTGGGCAACTTCGGCATCGACCACGGCATTCACATCCACCGCATGGCACAGCCAGCCGGCCTCGGTTTCGGTGGTGGAAACATTATACCAAAGCTTTTTTTTGCTTTCCGGGAGCGGAATATAGATCCGTTCCGGCTTGCCGCTGGTCATCGGGTCGTGGAGGTCAGTGAATAAAGGCGCGGCAAAATCAGCATTGCGGCCGCGGATCTTCTGGCTCAGGTCGTCATAGGCAAGGTTGGACCACGTAACGTTGCCCTCCTCTGATTGCAGCCAGACCGGGTAGGGCGCCTGATGCACGGCAGCGCGCAGGGTGGTCAGCTCCTGATCGAGGGATTTGTTCTGCTCTTCCAAGGTGCTGCGGCGCAGCTGCACGCGGGTGACCCCGTCGATCCATTCGCAATGCGCCTCGCGGCTTTCGGCGGAGGCGGTGCCTGAAAGCACCAGCGGTCCGACATCCTTGAGGAAACCCGGCGATTGCGGCAGGCCCGGGTAGTTGCGGGCCAACTGGTCGCGCAGCATGCCCCAGTCAAAATTCTCTGCTTGGTCGCCAATGAATTTGCGCGCGCCCGAAGACCAGCCGATCAAGCTGTTTTCGTCAAACAGGAACACGGCATCAGTGCGGCCGTCGCCGGCCAGCAGATCATGTTCCATGCCATTGCGGCGCGGATCGGGTGACAGCCACCAGACCGCCGCGGCCGCGGTTGCAGCGCAAAGCGCTGCCAGTACAAACCATTCGATCGAAGCGAAGTCCTGCATGTCGTCCTGCCTAGTTCAGCTCTCGTGTACCCGCATGGTTCCCTAATAATAGTTAAGTGAAGTTTAATTGGTTGCCCAAAAGTGAATAATTAAATTTCTAAAGGTTTATTTTTCCCAATGACAGGGCCACCGTCTGCCATGGCGTCGATTTTTCGGCGCGGCCAGGAGACTTCGACAACGGCGCCGCGCCGTTCGCGGTAGGGGCTGAGGGTCTGGAAGGGGTCCGCGCCATTGGCGAATCTCAGCTGTGCGCCGGTGCGCTGCAGCAGCGTCTTGGCAATAAACAGACCCAACCCCATGCCTTCGTATTCGGGCCGCTGCTTCAGCTCGCTTTCGCCCCGGCGGCGGCGCACAAAGGGATCGCCGATTCGGCCCAGCAGATGCGGAGGGAATCCTTTGCCATCGTCGCAGATCCTCAAAATGATCCTGTCGTGGTTCCAAGCGGCATCGATCCAGACTGTGGAGCGGGAGAAATCCACTGCATTCTGCACCAGGTTGCGCAGCCCGTGGATGATCTCGGGCTTGCGCATCACCGTAGGCTGCTGGCAGTCACCTCCCTCCAGCGGCTCTTCATGGTAGATGACGGATTTGCCGCGGTTCATATGCGGCTCTGCGGCTTCGGTAACCAGGGTTGAAAAGGGCGCTTGCCGCAAATGCAAATCGTCATTTCCGGCCCGGCCCATGCTGCGCAGGATATCGCGGCAGCGGTCGGCTTGTTCCCGTATCAGCGCGGCATCTTCGCGCAGTTCAGGGCGGTCGTCCAACTCCTCGATCAGCTCGGCACTAGCGAGTTTGATAGTGGCGAGCGGTGTGCCCAGCTCATGCGCCGCCGCCGCCACCACGCCGCCCAGATCGGTCAGCTTTTGCTCGCGCGACAACGCCAGCTGGGTAGCGCTCAGCGCATCCGACATAGAGCGCATTTCGTTGCTGACCCGGAAGGAATAGGCGCCGATGAACAGAATGGCGATAACGATGGCGATCCAATTGCCGAAGATGAACACATCGGGAATGCGCAGGATGAAACCATGTTCAGTGTGCAGCGGCAGGTGAAACTCTGCCATCAGGGTAACGAGAATGACAGCGGTGGCGCCAATGATCAGCGTGGAGCGCAGCCCCATGACGGCGGCGGAAATGGTCACCGGCCCCAGCACCAGCAAGGCAAACGGGTTGTTCAGCCCGCCGGTCAGATACACGAGGAAGGCCAGCTGCAGCAGATCGAACAGCACCATCAGAAAGTTCTCGAACTCGGTCAGGCGTTTGTTCTCCGGGAAAGCGAAGATGGCGATCAGATTGCCGGCGGCTGAAATGCCAATGGCCAAGTAGCAAAGGCCCAGCTCCAACTGCAGGTTAAATCGGTACTGCGCCACGGCAATGGCGGTGATTTGCCCGGCAATGGCCACCCAGCGCAGCAGGATCAGGGTCCGCAGGCGGATCCAGTGGCTGTGTTCCTGGCCGTTCATCAGTTTGAAGATGCGATCGCTCATAAGGTTCACTGCTCCCGCAGATGTGACGCCGTGCGCCAGTTGCATCAGCTGTAATTCTTGATAGGTCTGGCGCCGTAAACGATCAACATCCCTTCCCTGACGAAAAGTGTGATCTCATGACCCGCGCCTATGCTCTTCTTGCTGCTGCTTTTGTTGCCGCCCTTGTGGGCGGTGCCTGGTTTATGACCCGAGGGGGCGGCGGAGGCGACAAATTCGCACAGTGCCGCAGCAGCCAGATTGCCGGCGGCACCGATACCATCGGCGGGGCATTCGAGCTGGTCAATGCCAAGGGCGAGACGGTCACCGACAAGGATGTGATCACCGAGCCGTCTATTGTTTACTTCGGTTACACCTTCTGTCCGGATGTCTGCCCGATGGATTCGGCCCGCAACGCGGATGCGGTGGATGTGCTGGCAGAGCGGGGCATCAGTGTAACGCCGGTGTTTATTTCAATCGACCCGGACCGCGATACCCCTGAAGCGGTTGGCGATTTCGCCGAAAACCTGCATGAAAAGATGATCGGGCTGACCGGGTCCTCGGATCAGGTGAAAGCCGCCAGCAAGGCCTACAAGACCTATTTCAAGAAGAATGAAGGAGACGAGGATTACTATCTCGTCGACCATTCGACCTTCTCCTATCTGGTACTGCCGGAGGACGGTTTTGTGGAATTCTTCCGCCGCGATGAATCGGCACAGCAGATGGCCGACAAGACCGCCTGTTTCATCGAAAAAATCTGAGGCAGGATAGCTGTTTGACCTTTCTCCCCTGCCCGGACATATTCTTGCGTGAACAGATAATAACTTCGCGGAGGACCGGGCATGGCCGAAACTGCTCTGCAGGACATTGGACCCGACAAGACACTGCTGCTGGTCGATGACGACGAGCCGTTTCTGCGGCGTCTGGCAAAGGCAATGGAAAAACGCGGCTTCACGGTGGAGACCGCGGGGTCGGTTGCCGCAGGCAGTGCCATTGCAACGGCACGCCCGCCGGCCTTTGCGGTTGTTGACCTGAGGCTGGAAGACGGCAACGGTTTGGATGTGGTCGAGGTGCTGCGGGAGAAGCGGCCGGACAGCCGGATTGTAGTTCTGACCGGCTATGGCGCCATTGCCACAGCGGTTGCGGCGGTCAAAATCGGCGCGACGGATTACCTGTCCAAGCCGGCCGATGCCACCGACATTATGAACGCTTTGCTGGCCAACGAGGATGTGCTGCCGCCGCCGCCGGAAAACCCGATGAGCGCCGACCGGGTGCGCTGGGAGCATATCCAGCGGATTTATGAGCTGTGCGACCGCAATGTTTCGGAAACCGCAAGGCGGTTGAACATGCACCGCCGCACCCTGCAGCGGATCCTGGCCAAGCGCAGTCCGCGCTGAGCGTCAAAGCTGACCCATCAATTCCGCATGGCGGCCCAGAAACGCCATGCGGGTGTCCAGCGGCGGCCGCAGCACAATATTCAGACCGTCGGTGACTTCTGGCTTCGGACGCCCAAAGAAGCTGCTGGCTTCTGTCTCTGAAAACCCGGCGATCTGCACCGCTTCCATCCAGGCACTGATCTTGTCTGCCCGTTTGATGTGCGCCTTGACAGTTTTTGGCAAAGCAGCAGGCAGACCAAACCGCAGGTGAATGGCCGCCGTCAGCCGCGAGTCCAGTTCGCCATACCCTGGCCCCACCGCTGCTTTGACTGGAGAAATCATATCTCCGATCACGTATTCAGGCGCATCATGCAGCAGTGCCGCCAGCCGCCATTTAACCGGCACCTTGGGATTCATCCGGGTGAAAAGGTCCTCGACCAGCAGCGAATGCTCGGCCACGGAATAGGCAAAATCGCCCATTGTCTGACCATTCCAGCGGGCAACGAATGCCAATCCATGGGCGATGTCTTCAATTTCGATATCCACCGGTGTGGGGTCCAGCAGATCAAGGCGGCGGCCGGACAGCATACGCTGCCAGGCTCGGGCGGGTTTGGCGGGCATAAGGCTTTCCTGTTGCGGCACTTTCCCCTTTGACTACCCGCTGTGCGGCAACCGGGCAATACTGGCCGGGTTTGGCTGCTGGGTGTCAGAACACAAGCAAAAACGGAGTGTTCATGCCTTGTGAATTTGAAACGGGCACCGTGCGGCCCAATATTATAGGTAGACAAGGGGCACCGCCCCCTCTCTGGGGCAACCCCTTTTCCTGACGTGAAACGCAATGGAAAGGAGTTTGTCATGTTTAAGCGTCTCCTTGGTATTACTCTGCTTTTCGGCATGGCAGCGACGGCGCCGCCGGCTTTGGCAGCCAGCTGCGGCGACCGCGAGGTCATGACCCAGAAGCTGGAAAGCGGATACTCTGAACGGCTGACCGCTGGCGGATTGCAGAAAAGCCGTCCCGAGGCCACTGTGATCGAGGTCTGGTCGTCGGACGAAACCGGAACTTTTACGGTTCTGGTCACACATGCAAATGGGGTCAGCTGTGTTGTTGCAACCGGTTCCTCATTCTTCCACATTTCGGAAAATGTGCCGGACCCAGGCACGCCAAGCTGACTTTGGCTGCCTGACGGGCTCCCCCCACAGCCTGCTCTCCACCCTGAAAAGCCAGAGCCACAGGCTCCGGCCGCGGCTATCTTCGTTGAATATCAACAATTGCAGTGCTAGGCCCTGCTGCAACTGTACTCGTAACCGGAATGGAGCAGACTATGGCAGGGGATTATATCGTCAAGGACATCGCGCTTGCAGGCTTCGGCCGCAAGGAGCTGGACATTGCCGAAACCGAAATGCCGGGGCTGATGGCTCTGCGCGCGGAATACGGTGAAAGCAAACCGCTGAAGGGCGCGCGCATCGTCGGCTCGCTGCACATGACCATCCAGACCGCGGTGCTGATCGAAACGCTGGTGGCACTGGGCGCAGATGTGCGCTGGGCTTCCTGCAACATCTTCTCGACCCAGGACCACGCCGCCGCCGCGATTGCCGAGGCCGGTATCCCGGTCTTTGCCATCAAGGGCCAAAGCCTTGAGGAACATTGGGATTACCTCGATAAATCCTTCATGTTCCCGGAAGGCCCGAACCTGATCCTCGACGATGGCGGCGATGCCACCCTCTATGTGCTGCTGGGTGCGCGCGCTGAGGCTGGTGAGGACATCATCCCGGTGCCGCAGTCCGAGGAAGAAGCCGTTATTAAGGCGCAGATCCGGAAGCGCATGGAGGCCTCGCCCGGCTGGTTCACCAAGACCCGCGATGCGATCGTGGGTGTTTCCGAGGAAACCACCACCGGCGTGCACCGTTTGTATGATCTGCAAAAGAACGGCCAGCTGCCGTTCCCGGCGATCAACGTCAACGACTCGGTCACCAAGTCCAAGTTCGACAACAAATACGGCTGCAAGGAATCGCTGGTCGATGGTATCCGCCGCGCCACCGACACCATGATGGCCGGCAAAGTGGCCGTGGTCTGCGGTTACGGCGATGTTGGCAAAGGCTCTGCCGCCTCCCTGCGCGGTGCCGGCGCTCGGGTGAAGGTCACCGAGGCTGATCCCATTTGCGCTCTGCAGGCCGCAATGGACGGCTTTGAAGTGGTGCTTCTGGAGGACGAAGTTTCCTCCGCCGACATCTTCATAACCACCACTGGCAACAAGGACGTGATCCGCATCGACCATATGCGCGAGATGAAGGACATGGCGATTGTCGGCAATATCGGCCACTTCGACAACGAGATCCAGGTCGCCGCGCTGAAGAACCACAAGTGGACCAACATCAAGGAACAGGTGGACATGATCGAGATGCCTTCGGGCAACCGCATCATCCTCCTGTCCGAAGGCCGCCTGCTGAACTTGGGCAACGCCACCGGCCACCCATCGTTTGTGATGTCGGCCTCTTTCACCAACCAGGTTCTGGCCCAGATCGAACTGTGGATCCGCGGTGAACACTACAACAATGACGTCTACATCCTGCCCAAGCATCTGGACGAGAAAGTCGCCCGCCTGCACCTGGGCCGCATTGGCGTCAAACTGACTGAGCTGAGCGCTGAGCAGGCCGCTTATATCGGCGTTAAGCCGGAAGGCCCCTTCAAGCCGGAACACTACCGCTACTAAATCCGGTTACCGCACTAGATTGAACGGCCTCGCCAAATGGCGGGGCCACTTTCATTTCAGGTTTGCCTGCGCAGGGTCCCGGTCTTCCAGGCGTCAGGAGAACCGGGAGACTATCAGGTTTTCACACGTGAAGGTTTCGAGAAATCTCGTTTGTGACGGAACGGATTTCGGGAAGGCTGCGTTGTCCCAGCATCAACAACTTAATGCTGAGGAGATATTCTCATGAAGACCGAAATGAAGCCGAGCGCCCGTATGATGTTGACCGCCGCCGCTGCTGCGCTCATTGCAGGCGCCGGGTACGCGGCTGGCAACAGTGTTTCTTCAGGCGGTGAAGCGGAGATGGTCATTGCTGCCAATGACGACGGTTCTGTTGGCGCATCTGCCGGTGTCGATACGTCTCCGTCCCGCGGCAACGAAGGGGACGGCACCGTCCTTGAAGAAGTTGGCGACACCAAGTCTGTCACGGAAGCCAGCGATAGTGATCCCGCCGGTGCATCAGCCGGGGTGGATCAGTCGCCGTCGCGTGACGGGGGCGAAGGCACCGAGCCGGTTGCTGGCACGAATATCAGCGAGACCGCAGAATCAACCAACTCGCCGTCGCTTCCCGCAGCCGAAGGTGAAATGAAGCTGCGTGCCATGACCGTTGGCGATCTTGTCGGCAAGAATGTGCTGAGCGCATCTGACGCTGACGTTGGTGAAATCGACTATGTGGTCGTTCACGACGACAAGCTTTCCGGCGTGATCGGAGTCGGCGGATTTCTTGGCTTGGGGGAACATTCGGTTGCTATTCCCCTGTCCGAATTCGAGGTGACAAAAAACGGCCAGCTGCGGCTGACCGCGCAGTCAGAATCACAGTTGAAAGCGATGCCGGAAATTGACGAAAGCGCAATTGAACCGGTGAAGAGCGAAGTCGTTCTCGGTGACTACATGTAAAGCAATTGCGGGGGCGTCTCTTGGTGCGGCGCCCCCGCAGCCGAGATCAGATTCTGTGCCGCTGAAGCCGGATGTGAACGGAGACACGTCTAAGGATGAATTGTCGATTACCCTTGTTTTAGGTAGCAAATGCACCAAGGCTTGATTTGAAAGTGAATGGGGAACGTAATCGCAGCGGAAGGCTCCGCGTCGGGGCCGTACTTCGCCAACTTCCGCGTCGTTATCTTCCCATCAACATTGAGATGGCAGACGCAAATTCCGGAGATTTTACCCGTCATGAAGAACCCGAGGCTGACCATGCAGCGGGCGCACTGCCGTTCTGTAGCAGCGAACAACTCCATCATTGCATTGAAATGGGCCAGATCGTGCTTGGCTTGCGCGGTCTGCGCCTCTTAAGGCTTGATCCGGACGAGTATCTCGGCGCGTTTCTGTGTCTGCGCTTGGATGATCTAGGGTTCGGAGATGCCGATATTGGAACCGGTACGAACCCTCAATCCAGTCGGTAGCTTGGTGCATGTGGTACAAATGGGTGAAACACCCGAGCGCTTTTAAATTAGCTTGCATTGTCTAGGTAAATGCTTTGCGGAATCATTCCGGTGCAGCCTATACCTAAGACACCGGCCAGGACGGCCAGGTACCAGATTTTCAAACGCGTGTGGTGGATAGTGGAGCACGCGGGGTGGAAGGGAAGGTCCTGATTGTCCTCAGGTCCTTCCCTTTTTCAATTCAGAACAGACACAGCACCAAGCCAGCAACTGCGCAGGCCAGCGTCGCATAGCAGCCATCGATCAGCGTCAGCTTCATTGGCCGCATTCCATACATGTTGTTCAAAGCAATCCAGGGGCTGATGAAGAACAAGCCGATGCCGGCGCCGCCAACCAGGCCCGCGCCAAGGGTCTCAATGCCGGACAGAGTGAAAACATGGCGCATCATGCCAACAACGATCAGTTGCAGCACAAAAGCCAACGCAAAGATCGCCGGGCTTTGCCCGCCTTTTGGCTTACCGTCTTTATCACATTCGACACCGGCAGCTTCAGTCCACGGTTTGGCGAGGGCGCTGTAATACCCGGCCCCCAGCGCAAAAGCCGCCGCAGCCGCCACGATCACACTCAGAAATTCCATGCTGCTCTCCTCACGGCGTAAAGTTGCTAAAGGAGCAAACTGTCAGTTCAGCCGGGATCTGTCTGCCCCAACGCGCAGATGGCAGTCCACTCTGTTTCGCTCACCGGCTGCACCGAGAGGCGGGAGTTCCTGACCAGCACCATCTCCTCCAGCCGCGGATCCGCTTTGATCTGGTCCAGACTGACGGGGGTCACAAAGCTGCGCACCGCCTTGATGTCGACGCATTCCCAGCGGTCGTCTTCAGTGGTGCTGTCCGGATGCGCCTCGGCGCAGACCTCGACGATGCCGACCACCGATTTCTCCTTCTGCGAATGATAGAAGAAGCCGCGGTCGCCGATCTTCATGTCGCGCATGAAGTTGCGCGCCTGGTAATTGCGCACGCCGTCCCATTCCTCGCCCGTGTCGCCCTTGGCCTGCTGGTCTTCCCAGCTCCAGGTCGAGGGTTCGGATTTGAACAGCCAGTAACGCATCAGCCGATGACCTTCTTCCAGGTGATCAATTCGACAGCTTCAAACAGGCCCGCCTTGTTGTAGGGGTCACTTTCTGCCCAGGCTTCGCCGGCTGCCATGTCTTCGACGTCCAGAATAACCAGGGAACCGGCCATATTGCCATCCTGATCCAGCAGCGGACCCGCCTGTGCCACGGCGCCGGTGTCGTTGATATAGGCCAAATGCGCGTCCCGATTATCAAGGCGGGTCTGCAGGTGATCTGGTTTGTCGCGGGCGATCAATGCGATGAGCATTTTATTCCTCTTTTAATGGCCTTTTAAACAAATGTGCCGCCGCTTCGCCGATCGTCAAGCGCTGATCGAGCAAATTGGTTACCGTGACTGTCACCGGCATGTCCAAATTCATCCTTCGGGCCTGTTCTGCGACAGCTCGCGATGTGGCCGCACCTTCCACCGTGATGCTGGAATCAAACTCTTCCCCCCGGCCGATTGAAAGCCCAAGACGGTAGTTGCGGGATAGGTCGGAGCTGCAGGTCAGCGCCAGATCACCAAGGCCTGACAGTCCGGCCAACGTCTCTGCTTTTGCACCGCAGGCCAGCGCCATCCGCTGCATTTCGGCATAGCCTCGGGTCATCAGTGCCGCGCGGGCACTGTCCCCCAGTCCGGCGCCGATCACCGCGCCGCAGGCGATCGCCATCACGTTCTTCAAAGCGCCGCCAATCTCGGCTCCAATGGTGTCCGTTGTGCGGTACAGGCGCAGGTTGGTTGTCGTTAGCTGTTCCTGAAGCTCCTTGCCCCGATCCGCCTCGCGGCAGGCCAAGGTCAGGGCGGTCGGCAAGCCACGGGCTATATCCGCAGCAAAGCTCGGCCCTGTCAGCAATGCCGCAGCGGCTTGGGGGAGGACCTCTTGAATGACGGCAATGGGCCCAAGGCCGGTGTCCAGCTCAATGCCCTTGCAGCAGGCGACAATCGTCTTTCTGGCCAGGTTGACCTTGTGATCTTCCAGAGTGCCACGCAGTGATTGCATAGGTACAGCCAGCAGCAGCACGCCGGAATCGCAGGCCTCGGCAATATCCGCAGTGACGGAAAGGTTTCCCGGCAGCGCCACACCAGGCAGGCGGGTCCCGTTGCGGCGGCTGTCCTGCATCGCCTGAGCCTTTACGGCATTACGTGCCCACAGGGTCACCGGCCCGTTGCCTGCCAGGGAAATGGCCAAAGCGGTGCCAAAGGCGCCGGATCCCAACACCGAAATGTTCATGCTTTTGCCCCTTTGCGGCCCGATCCGATCAACGCAGGGCTGCTTTGATCCAGCGGCCAGCGGGGCCGGGCGGTCAGGTCCAGGCCATCGCGCGCGCCTGCCTTGAAACGCTCCAGACCGGCATAGGCGATCATCGCCGCATTATCGGTGCAAAGCCGCAACGGAGGGGCAGTGAAAGCCGCTCCAGCCTCGGCACAAACAATCTCCAATGCGGTGCGAATAGCAGTATTTGCCGCCACCCCGCCGGCGACAGCCACAGTTGGCCGGGCTGGCTGCACTTCCAAGTACAAGCGGATTGCCCGGCTGGTTTTCTCGGCCAGCGTATCAACCACGGCGGCCTGGAACCCGGCACAGAGATCGGCGCGGTCCTGGCGGGTGAGGCCGCCTTTTTCCGCCGCGATCTGATTCCGCATCCGCATCAGTGCGGTCTTCAGGCCGGAGAATGACAGGTTGCAATCCGGCCGGTCCAGCAGCGGCCGCGGGAAGCGGAACCGCTCGGGGTCGCCGCTTTCCGCCTCCGCCTGCACCGCGGGTCCGCCTGGTTGCGGCAAACCCAGCAGGCGGGCGGTTTTGTCAAACGCTTCGCCCGGAGCGTCGTCGATGGTACCTCCGAGGCGGGTGAAATCCTCCGGCCCGCGCACCAGCAGGTATTGGCAATGCCCACCGGAGACCAGCAGCATAAGGTAGGGATAGGCAATGCCATCTGTCAGCCGCGGCGTCAGCGCATGGCCCGCCAGATGGTTCACACCCACGAGCGGCAGGCCGGTGGCGGCGGAAATCCCCTTGGCGCACATGACGCCTGACATCACCCCGCCGATCAGCCCGGGACCTGCGGTGACCGCAACCGCATCCATGTCTGTCAAGGCCAGCCCAGCCTCAGCCAGCGCATCACGCACGCAAATGTCCAGTTTCTCGGCGTGGGCGCGGGCGGCGATCTCAGGCACCACGCCGCCAAAGGCGCTGTGCAGTTCGGTCTGGCCGAACACGACTGATGACAGGATTTCAGGCCGCGCGCCCTCCGGTTGCCGAACCACGGCGGCGGCGGTGTCATCACAGCTGCTCTCCAGGCCAAGAATGGTCAGAGTCTTTGTCATAGCCTTACCGTTGCATCGCGTTGCCGCCGGGGCTACCACCTAAGCGGCTTGCAAACAATCCCGGGAGCTCCGTGATGGTGCCTTTGCTGATGACACGCCCGCTGGCAGCGGCAGAGCGGTTTGTGGCCGGACTGCCTCAAGAAGCACGTGCTGGGCTGCAAGTGATCTATGCACCGCTGATGCAGATCCGGCCGATACAGGCAATGGTCAGCCTGGACGGCGTGAAAGGCGTGATCTTCACTTCGGCCAACGGGGTGGAAGCCGCTTCACGTGAAACTGCTGTCCGTCTGCCGGCTTTTTGTGTCGGCGAGCGCACCGCCGCGACTGCGGTGAACGCCGGCTGGCAGGCGATCAGTCTCGGGCAATGCGCGGATGAATTGGTCGGTAGGCTGCTGCAAAAGCCGCCGAAAGCACCGCTGCTGCATCTTCGGGGCGGCCACGCCCGGGGCAGGATTGCACAACGGCTTACCGATGGCGGTATCCCCTGCAGTGCGCAAATTGTGTACAATCAGGTTCTTCTACCGTTGTCAGTGGAGGCGCAAGCCGCGCTTTCTGCGAAAACGGATGTGATCGTGCCGCTTTTTTCACCCAGAACGGCGTGTCATTTTGCCAGTCTGTGCAGGGATGCTGCGCATTTGCATCTGATTGCGCTGAGCGGGGCTGTCGCTGGGCCTTTGAAAAGCTTGAATTGCAAGGTGTTGCGCGTAAGTAAGGAGCCAAGTGCCGAAGCCATGTCGGAGGCGGTTCTTGATGCCGCAGCACAGCTGTCGCGGCTTGAGCGCAAGAGGCGCGCAGAGTAGGGTCCGGCGTGTTCGCAGAAATGCATTTTAGGAATCGAGGGGGTGGCCGGCGTGGTTGACAAGAAAAATCCGGAAGACGTGATTGAGCCTGGCCCCGGTGACTCCCAGCCGGTTGAGAACACTGCGGAAGCGCATGTACAGGATGTGCCTGACGATAGCGCCGCCGAGGCGGTTGACGGGTCTAAGGATGTTGAGTCGTCAGTTTCCGAGACCGAGACCGAGACCGAGACCGAGACCGAGACTTCTGATTGGGAGGCGGCTGCGGAAGGGAATGCTGCCGTTGAACCGGCGGAACCAGGTGCTCAGGCAGAGCCACCCCGCGGAATCGAACGGGTGGTGGAGAGGCGCGGCGGCTTCGGTTCAGCTGTTTTGGGCGGCGCCGTGGCTGCAGTCCTTGGGTTTATTGCTGGCCAAGGCAGCTGGCTTGATAGTGTTTTGCCGGCATCGCTGCAAAAACAGGGAACAGACATGACGGCTCTGGAAACCGGCCAGTCGGACCTGCGGGCGTCTCTGGCCGCACTGAAGCAGCAGGTTGAGGCCAGCCAGCCCCCGGACCTGTCACCCTTTGTTGCGCAGATCGAAGCCCTTGCCGCCGACATAGAACCGCTGAAAACGGCACAGACACCGGATACGGCCATGCGTGAAGATCTGGAGGCATTGGCCTCCCGTGTTGCAGCGCTGGAAACCCGGCCGCCGGAAGGCGCCTCTCCCGAAGCTGTGACTGCATTTGAAACCGAGCTGGGCAAGCTCCGGGACAGCCTTGCGGCGCAGCGTTCCGAGGTTGAAAAGATGCTGGCGGACGCCCAGGCGATGGATGCAGCGAGTGCCGAGGCCGCTCGGATTGCCAGCGCACAGACGCAGCTGGCGCAGCTGCGCTCAGCCTTGGATAACGGAAACAGTTATGCTGCCAGCGTTCAGGAGCTTGAGGGCCTCGGTGTTGATGTTCCGGCAGGGTTGTCCGGACCGGCAGAGAGCGGAGTTGCGTCGCTGTCTGCTTTGCGGGACAGATTTGTTCCGGCAGCACGCGAGGCACTGGCCGCCGCCCGGGAGGACACAAAGCCAGGCAGTGGTCTGCTTGATTACGTGAACCGCCATCTGGGTGCCCGCTCTGTCACCCCGCGCGAAGGGGACGACGCGGATGCAGTCCTGTCCCGTGCCGAAGCGGCGGTGGCAGCCGGCAAGTTGCAGGACGCGCTGGCAGAGCTATCTGCCCTGTCGGCGTCTGCCCGAACTGCCCTGTCCAGCTGGGAAGCCGCAGCAAGTGAGCGGGTTGCAGCCGTGACTGCTGCCACTGATCTGGCCCAAAGCCTGCAAGCCAAATAAGGAAGCCGCCATGCTCTGGTCGTTGTTGAAGATCCTCGTTTTCGTCGCGATTGTCGCGCTTCTGGCATTTGGCGCGGATCTGCTAATGGACACTGGCGGCGGGGTGCAGATCACCGTTGCCGGCACTGAATATACTCTGGGCGCGCTGCAGTCGGTAATTGCGCTGGGCGTGCTTGTCTTTGGTGTCTGGCTGTTGCTCAAGCTGCTGTCGCTGCTGGTTGCCACGCTGCACTTCTTGAATGGCGATGAGACCGCCTTGTCGCGGTACTGGGACAAGGGGCGCGAGCGCAAAGGTTATCAAGCGCTGGCCGATGGTCTGATGGCGCTGGCCTCCGGTGAGGGGCGTTTGGCGCTGGCCAAGGCGGCGCGGGCCGAGAAATACCTGCAAAAACCGGACCTGACCGATCTTCTGGTGGCACAGGCTGCAGAGATGAGCGGCGACACCCGCAAAGCGGCCGAAGCCTACAAGCGGCTGCTGTCGAACCAGCCCACCCGTTTTGTCGGTGTGCGCGGAATTATGAAGCAGAAACTGTCCGAAGGTGATACAGAGACAGCCCTGCAGCTGGCTGAAAAAGCGCTGTCTCTGCGTCCCAAACATGAAGAAGTGCAGGATACTTTGTTGCGCCTGCAGGCGCAGGCCGAGGATTGGGCTGGTGCCCGCAGAACACTCTCCACGAAGCTCAAGACTGGCACCCTGCCGCGCGATGTCTTTAAACGCCGCGATGCGGTGCTGGCGCTTTCGGCTTCCAAGGGGATCCTGGATGAAGGCGCAACGGTTGAGCAGCAGGAACAGGCGATCGAGGCCAACCGGTTGTCGCCCGACCTTGTGCCGGCCGCGGCTATGGCCGCCCGTGCCTATATCTCTAAGGGCAAAAAACGTCCCGCAGCCCGGCTGCTGAA
The DNA here is from genome assembly GCF_055902035.1 of Leisingera sp. SA215. Lineage (NCBI taxonomy): Bacteria > Pseudomonadati > Pseudomonadota > Alphaproteobacteria > Rhodobacterales > Roseobacteraceae > Leisingera > Leisingera sp. SA215. The sequence goes on from NZ_JBVVXU010000008.1 coordinate 121,970, forward strand.
GAAGTCCTGGGAGAGCCAGCCGCACCCGGATCTGGCCCATGCCTTTGCCGAAATTGAGCCGGAGGAAAGCGCCGTGGAGCGCGTCAAACGCTTTGAGCAGTTGGCCCGACTCAAACCGCAGGATGACGAGACCCGGCTGGTAATGGCTGAGCTTAACATCGTCGCCGAAGACTTCCCCGAAGCCCGCCGGTGGCTGAATGATCTTGCCGTCCGGGCGCCCGACGCCCGCGGATTGACGCTGATGGCTGCGATCGAGCGCGGCGAAGGTGCCAGTGACAAGATTGTTCAGGGCTGGCTGGCCAGGGCTTTGACCGCCCCGCGCGGGCCGCAATGGGTCTGCGACAGCTGCAATCACATCCACGCGGAATGGGCACCGGTGTGCGAGCATTGCGTCAGTTTTGACACTCTGTCCTGGAAGCGGCCGGAAACTCCGGAAGTGGCCAGTCTTGCAGCAGCACATATGTTGCCGCTGATTACTGGTGCACTGGAAGATAAGGCATCAGAAACGGTGGAAGAGGCTGAGATTCTGGAGCCTGATCAGGAGCAGACACCACAGGACCCGGTCAAAGAGTCGAGCTGACGATGGTTTTATAACACAGAGCGGCAGTACACCTGCCGCTCTTTCCGGGCTCTGAGGAGAACAGCACGCAGTTTTCGGGAGCCGGTAGATACCGATGCAAAACAGAAGCGCGCAAGAATATCGGGAAAATGGTGCCCAGGAGAGGACTCGAACCTCCACGTCCATACGGACACTAGCACCTGAAGCTAGCGCGTCTACCAATTCCGCCACCTGGGCAGGTGTCGTGGGATCGGCGTATAAGGTGGTTCATTACGAGCGTCAAACGGAAAATGCACGTAGACGCCGAATTTCATAAAGTTTCTTAGGTTTACAGTTTTCACACATTAAATCAGTGAGTTGTACAAATTGCTCCTGACATCCCAACAGGTGTCCAAAGGGCTTTGGGTTTGATCCTGCGCAAAGAGGAGGGGCTGAAATAGGGGCATACCAAAGTCATGAAACAGATTGACCGCTTCCAAGCCCTTGGGCTGTTCGACAGCCGGGTGCCCCGCTACACCTCTTACCCGACCGCGCCGGTGTTTACTGCAGCCGTCGGCGAGGCGGATCAGGCCCACGAATTGCAGGCGCTGGATCCGGATGTGCCGGTTTCAGTCTACCTGCATATCCCGTTTTGCGAGCGTCTGTGCTGGTTCTGCGCCTGCCGCACGCAAGGCACTCAGACGCTAAGCCCGGTGGAAAGCTATATCGGCACGCTGGAGCAGGAACTGAAGCTGGTGGCACCGCTGTTGCCCAAAGGCTTGCGGATGGGGCGGATGCATTGGGGCGGCGGCACCCCGACAATTCTTCCGCCTGTGTTGATCCACCGGCTGGCGCAGGCGGTGAAGGCGGTGTTTCCTCAGACCGCAGACTGGGAGTTCTCAGTGGAAATCGACCCCACCATGGTCGATTGTGACAAGATCGCAGCGCTGGCGGAAGAAGGCATGAACCGCGCCAGCATCGGCATCCAGGATTTCGACCCGCTGGTGCAGCAATCCATTGGCCGGGAACAGCCGTATGACGTGACCATGGCCTGTGTTGAGGATCTGCGCGCGGCGGGGGTCAGTTCGTTGAACGCTGATCTGGTCTATGGCCTGCCGCACCAGACACCTGAGCGGATGGCGGATACTGTGGAGAAAGTACTGACTTTGGATCCGGACCGGCTTGCGCTGTTTGGCTATGCGCATGTGCCTTGGGTGTCAAAGCGGCAGAAATTGATTAACGAAAAGACCTTGCCGGACGATCGGGCACGCTATTATCTGGCCGGGCTGGCAGCCGAACAATTCCACGCGGCGGGTTTTGCCGCCATTGGAATCGACCATTTCGCCAAGCCGGGCGACGGGCTGGAGGCTGCGGCCCGCACCGGGCATCTGCGCCGCAACTTTCAGGGCTACACCGATGACTCCTGCCCAACGCTGATCGGATTCGGCGCATCGTCGATTTCGCGCTTTGCCGGGGGCTACATCCAGAACGCGCCGGCCACGCCTGCATATGTGCAGAGGGTCGAGGGAGGCCATCTGGCCGGTGCTCGGGGCCATGTGATGAGTGAGGAAGATCTGATGCGTGGCCGCGCCATCGAGATGCTGATGTGCGAGTTCCGGCTGAACCGGGCAGGGCTCAAACAGCGTTTTGGCACTTTGGCGGCAACTCTGGATGCAGACTTGGCGCAAATCATCGCCGGGTTCGGTGATCTGGTGCAATTGGATGAGGGAGCGCTGGAAATCTTGCCAGATGGCCGGCCGCTGACCCGGATCATCGCCAGCTGCTTTGATGCGCATGCGCCTGAAGGGGTGCGCTACAGCCGGGCCTCTTGATCTCAAGGCTAGGTGCTCCCGCCCGTCCCGAGGCATCCTTTTGATACCCTTCACCATTGGGCATCGCGCTGAGCAAGGACGTAGCGCTGCCGCTTGCCGCATCTGCTCCGGCGGCTGTGTTGAAGTCGATGTTGTGCTGCAGCATGTTCTCTGGTGGGTTGATCAGGGTCAGCTCAACATAGTTGCCCTCGTGCAGCATCATCATTGGAACCGGCATGGAGGTCTTAAAGGTCATGCCCTGAGGATCGGCGCTCTGGTCGACCTCGATTTCCTTGTCTACGGTCTTCATCTCGAATTCGACCACGCGCGGTTCGCCCGGTGCAACCTGTCCGTGCTCAAGCACGAAGGGCGGGGCAACAGTCCGTGCTTGTGGCACTAGCACCTGGCCCGATTGCGCTGGTTGCTTTTGATCAACTTTTGATAGGTTTATTCGGTGTCGAGATAAACGGATTTTCAGGTGCGCATTTACCTCCGGGGCATTGGCGCCGGTCGTCGCGGGCAACTGGCTTACCAAGGCTCGAACTGCCGGCAAGTTTAATTGTTAAGTCCAGTTTAACGTGCCGCCTGTTATCCCGGAGATGGGTGAAAATAGTGGTGGTGGATATGAGCGCACAAAGCAATGTGGCGCCCATTATCATCAAGAAGAAAAAATCAGGTGGTGGCGATGGCCATCACGGCGGCGCGTGGAAAGTGGCTTATGCCGACTTCGTGACCGCGATGATGGCCTTCTTTATGCTGATGTGGCTGCTGAACGCGACGACGGAAAAACAACGCAAGGGGCTGGCGGATTACTTCTCGCCGTCAATTCCGCTAAGCCGGGTCTCCGGCGGCGGCAATGGTGCATTTCAGGGTGACAGCATGTTCACCGAGGAAATTCAGCCGCAATCCGGCACCGGGGCAACGGATATCAATCCGACGGACGCTCAGCAGGCGCAAGGAGAAACCGGCGTTGAAACTGATGAGCAGCGTGAGGATGAAGACACCAAGTTCCGCGCCATCGAAGAACAGTTGTCTGGACGTGGCGGCGAGAGCATGGTGACGGTTGCGATGGCCCGCCATATTGTGACCAGGGTCACTGACGAAGGGCTGATCATCGAACTTTTTGCCACAGAAGACATACCGCTGTTTGATGAGGGTGCGGATGAGCCAACACCGTTGTTCCGGGATTTGGTCAGGATGATCGCGCGGGTGTCGGAGAGTGTTACCAGCAATGTAGCCATCGGCGGTCACATTCGTTCCCATCCGGTTGTGCTGGCAAAGAACCCGGTTTGGGAGCTGTCTCATGACAGAGCCGACAAAACACGCACGCTGCTCGAATCGGGCGGTCTGGCTGCAGGCCGGATTCACCGGGTGACAGGCCATGCCGACCGAAAGCTGGCGGTCGGTAACCCGATGGCAGCCCGTAATGACCGAATTGAAATCATCCTATTGCGCAAGTAAGTTGTTGAAAACATTGCGGTAGGCGGCTAGCGGATAAGACATATTTTTTCTGTTAGCCGCCCGTTAATCGCTCCTGAGCTAGCTGTTGTATCCAGAATGATTAGATGCAGCAGAAAGGCGCGCTATGACCATTTCTTCGTCGCTGAACGCGGGTGTTTCAGGATTGAGCGCCAACGCCAGCCGGTTGGCTTCCATTTCCGATAACATCGCCAACTCCTCGACCCGCGGGTATAAGCGGGTTCAAACAGACTTCCATTCCATGGTCTTGTCGAATTCAGGCGGTACCTATTCGGCCGGTGGTGTGCGCACGACCAATGTGCGCCTGATCGACGAGCGCGGGCCGATGATCACCACCAATAACGCCACCGACCTTGCGGTGCGCGGTCGCGGGATGCTGCCTGTGGCCTCGGTCACGGAAATAGAAGCGGGTTTAAGCCCGTCGATGATGCTGACCACCACGGGTTCGTTCCGGACCGATTCCAACGGCTACCTGACCACCGAATCGGGGCTGGCGCTGATGGGCTGGCCGGCCAATGCCGATGGCACCGTATCGGATGCTGCCCGCGACAGCAGTGATTCGCTGGAGCCGATCCTGATCGACCTCAACCGCTTGTCGGCGGAACCGACAACCGAGATCAGCCTCACTGCGAACTTGCCGGCTTCGGCCACCGATCTTGGTGCGGATGGCACGCCGGAAGATCAGGTGGTGCGCTATTACGACAACATGGGGCGCGCTGAAGAGCTGACGATTACCTATTCCCCCACTGTTGCAACTCCGCCCGCGACCACCGGCACCAATGAATGGACGATGGAGATCGTTGATTCCGCAACAGGTGCGACGGTGATCGGCGAATACACGCTGACCTTCGACGGCAGCTCAACCGCGGCCGGGTCCCTGCAAAACGTTGCCACCACTACTGGTGGTGCATATGACGCTGCTGCCGGTTCGGTGACTATCACCGTGGCTGGCGGGCCGATCGAGATCAATATTGGCGTCTACGGTGAGCAGAACGGTATGAGCCAGCTGGGCGAGGAGTTCGTCCCAGGCACCACCCAAAAGGATGGAACTCCCGTTGGCTCCTTTGTGTCTGCCGAAGTCAACGAAACCGGTGAAGTCATCGCCAAGTATGATTCCGGTGATACCAGGGTGATCTACAAGGTGCCGCTGGCGGATGTCTCCAACATCAACGGCATGCGGGCTCTGGATTCACAGACTTATGTGCCGACCGATGAGGCAGGCGATTTCTACCTTTGGGATGCAGGCGACGGGCCAACCGGCGAAATCCTGACCTATGCTCTGGAAGAGTCCGCCGTCGACGTGGCAACTGAACTGACGAACATGATCCAGACCCAGCGGGCCTATTCGTCGAACGCCAAGGTGATCCAGACCGTCGACGAAATGTTGCAGGAAACCACCAACATCAAGCGCTAACGCGCTTGATGCCCCCTGACATTGGCTTCACGAAAGCAGGCTGAACATGTCTATTTTTTCCGCCCTTAACAGCGCGATGAGCGGTTTGAACGCGGCCAGCCGGTCCTCGCAAGTGGTTTCGGACAATCTGGCCAATGCTCTGACACCTGGCTATACGCGCCGGGTGCTGGATCTGAACAGCCCTAGTGCAGGCCTTCGCGGCGTTCGGGTCGGTCATGTACAGCGTATCAATGACCCGGTTCTGATCACCAACCGCAGAGTGGCCGAGGCAGACTACGGTGCGGCCAGGATCCAGTCTGATTTCTACGGCCGGATGTCCAGTTTGGCTGGCACGGTTGATGATGAGATGTCACTGGCTTCGAATCTATCGTTTTTCGAGTCTTCTTTGATTGAGGCGGTCTCTCGCCCGGACTCACAGCCAAGGCTGAATGATCTCGCCGTGAAGGCGAATTCTCTGGCCGACTCGATTTCCCGTACGGCGGAAGGACTGCGGGATCTGAGGATCAGTGCGGATAGCGCGATCGGCTCTCAGGTCGAAACCGTGAATCAGGCGTTGAAGGACATCGAAAAACTGAATGCCCGCATTGCGGTCGTAGAAGCCGGTGGCATGGATGCCGCAGCGATGCATGACCAGCGGGATCAACTGATTGATCAGGTCAACGAAATCATTCCAGTCAATGTTGTCCGGCGTGATAATGGCCAGGTGTCGCTCTACTCGACCGGCGGGGTCATGCTGTTGGACGGCAAGGCGTCCGAGCTGAGCTTTACTCCGTCGCGGGATATCATGCCGCACATGACACTGGGCAATGCACTGATTTCCGGTCTCGAGGTCAACGGGAAGGTGATTGACACCAGCCCGGGCGGACCACTGCGGGGCGGCAAGCTTACGGCCCAGTTCGAAATCCGGGATGTAACTGCGGTGGAAGCCCAGGAGGATCTTGATACAATGGCTGCCGATCTGATCGAGCGGTTTCAGGATCCAGCACTGGATGCCACCATTGGCGTCACCGACGCCGGCATTTTCACGGATGATGGCGGTTTCTATGATCCGGCAAACTTCGTCGGTATTTCCAACCGGATCGAATTGAATGACCTGGTGGCTTTGGACGGTACCGGAGAGACATGGCGGTTCCGCGACGGCCTTTATGCAGCAGGTCAGGGTGACCCAGGTGAATCCAGGTTGCTGCAGGCATACTCTGATACGCTGAACACCACCCGGACAGTATCTTCGGCCCGGCTGGGCACAGCAAACATGACAGCCTCGACGCTGAGTGCGAACCTGTTGTCGCGGTTTGCACAGGACAATGAAATCGCGTCACGCGCATCAACCTTTGCTGCTGCCAGTTTCAACGAATTGAGCCAAGCGGAATTGGGGCTTGGAGTGGATACAGATGCTGAATTGCAAAACCTGATGCTGGTCGAAAAATACTACCAGGCCAATGCCCGGGTGATCACCGTTGTCGACGAACTTATGGACACACTATTGAGGATCTGACGCATGATATTGAATTCCTATGGTGATATGGCGCAGCACCTCTTTCTCCGCAGCCGTAATGCAGAATTGCAGCAGAATATAACCAGGCTCTCCGAAGAGTTTGCTACCGGCAAGTTGTCTAACCTGACCGAGCGGTTGGGCGGTGACTTCACCTATCTGGCGGATCTCGAAAACACTTTAAACCGGCTGGACAGCTATATGGTCGCCAATAGCGAAGTGCAGTTGTTTGCCACCACGACCCAAGGCAGCCTTGATAAGGTCCAGAGCCAGGTCCAAGCGATGCAGAATGACATCCTGTCACTGTCACCTGCCATTGATGTGGCAAACGCAGAGCAGTTCGGAAGCCAGGCCAAGCAAAGACTATCCAGTGCAATCAGCTTGTTGAATGCATCTGTTGGCGGGCGGGCAATCTTTTCGGGCACCGCGACGGATACCAAGCCGCTGAATGACTCAGGCACCCTCATGAGTTCCATCCTCACTGAGGTCTCCGGATTGACGGCAAGCAATGACATCATTCAAGCCGTGAAGGACTGGTTTGATGATCCAGCTGGGTTCGACACTGTCATGTACAACGGTTCCAGCACTTCGCTGCAGCCTGTCACCGTAGGCGAGGGTGAACAGGTTACGCTGGGCATCCGTGCTGATGACGGCAATCTCAAACATGCGTTGCAGAGTTACGTCATTACAGCATTGGCAGATGAACCCAGTCTCGGTTTGACGGATGATGTGAAAGTCGACATTGTCCGCCAGGCCAGCACCGAGCTTACAGACAGTGTGGACAGGCTGATCCAGTTGCAAGCGGATGTCGGCTTTATCGAAGGCCAGCTTGAAGCGGTGAACACCCGCAATGAGGCGTCGAAAACCAGCCTGAGCATTGTCAAAAACAACTTGGTTTCAGCCGATCCTTATGAAACCTATACACGGCTGGAAGAAGCGCAAACGCAGCTTGAAGGTCTTTATACGATCACATCGCGCAGCTCGAAGCTCTCACTGTTGAATTATCTCTGATGCTGGTATTCCTTCGCCTTCTTTTCGCTTGCCTGTTCCTGCTGCCCGCAGTGGCGCAGGCAAATACTATCCGTCTCAAGGACTTGGTTGAATTTGATGGCGTCCGCGGCAACGACCTGGTCGGCTACGGCCTGGTCGTCGGTCTGGACGGCACCGGTGACGGGCTGCGGAATTCGCCATTTACCGAAGAAATCATGTCCAATATTTTGGAGCGGCTTGGTGTCAATGTGACCGGCGAGCAGTTCCGGCCAAAAAACGTTGCTGCGGTCTTTGTAACCGCCACGCTGCCGCCCTTTGCCCGGGTCGGCAGCACTATTGATGTAACGGTGTCGGCCATTGGGGATTCCAAGAGCCTTTTGGGAGGCACCCTGATCATGACACCGCTGAATGCTGCGGATGGTCAGATCTATGCGGTTTCGCAAGGTACAATCCTGGCTGGCGGAGCGGTTGCTGAAGGCGACGCAGCCAGGGTAACCCAGGGGGTTCCAACCGCAGGTGTGATCCCCTCGGGTGCCCGGGTCGAACGTGAGATCGGCTTTGATCTGTCCTCTCTCAGTTCCATGCGTCTGGCCTTGCGGGAACCGGACTTCACCACGGCCGGCCGGATTGAACGGGCGATCAACGATGAGTTCGGCCGCAACGTTGCCCTGATGCGGGATTCAGGAACTGTCGAAGTTGATATCAAGCGCACAAACACCCGCTCGACGGCACACGCGGTGGGCCGGATCGAGAACATCCTGGTTGAACCACAGCGCAAGGCACGGGTTGTGGTGGATCAGCGTTCCGGTACGATTGTTATGGGCAGCGACGTGCGGATTTCACGCGTTGCCGTGGCCCAAGGGAACCTCACTCTGCGGATTGAAGAAACACCGCTGGTGGTACAGCCTAACCCTTTTGCGAATGGTGAAACGGTTGTCGTTCCGCGCACCGGTGCGGCAATTGAAGAAGAAGAGGGCGTCCAACTTGCTGAAGTGCCGGAGACAACTTCGCTATCCGAAGTCGTGGCAGGTCTAAATGCCTTGGGCGTGTCGCCGCGGGACATGATCGATATCCTCAAAAGCCTGAAAGCAGCCGGTGCACTGCATGCAGAGTTTGTCGTCCGTTAGGTCAGCATGAGCAGACGTGAACAAGAGCCCTGGCCCGTATTGCAGCGCTTTATGCCTTCGCCGGAGGCATACCCTTTGCGGCCGGGACGGGTGTGAGACACGGCACCAGGCGGTGCGGGCCGGTTTTCCCCCGGTCATCCCGCAACACCGCCCAGAAGTCTCCGGTTTTTGAGTTGCCGCAGCCCGGGTTCAGAACCGGGGCGGTGGTTTCGCCGGCATAAAGCCATGTGCTGCCTTTCAGCAGCAGCGCCGCCATCCGGTCAACCAGCTGTTTTACGGACGATGCGCGGGGGCTTTGGCTTTCAGCCCCTTGGGGCAGGCGTATTCGGGCCGGACCGTGACGGTGATATGGTAGCGGGCCGCACTGTAATCCAGCCAGTCGCTGCGTGGCTGCCGCAGTGTACCGGGACTCGCGTCCTTCGCCGGGTTTTGCTGGCCGGCTGTAACCTCTTTGAAGGCGATACCAGCCTATGGGTCCCCGTAGTGGCGGTTTCCAGACCTGCCAGCGCCAGCTGATCCGGGCCAAGCCTTTCCGGTTTCGGGCCGACTGTCCTGTGCCGGCAGTCCTATCTGTTTCTCCAGCGTCTCAACCAGCGCTGTCAGAACGGCAACCAGGGCGCCTTTTTCCGCCGCATCAGCCTGATGATGCTCCCGCGCGGCATGCTCGATGCAGGTGGCGACCCGGGCAGCGTCAAGCGCAGCCTGTTGCGTCTCAAAGGCTTCGATAGCTTCGGGCGGCAAATCCGGAAACGGGCTGAGATCGAACGGCTGCGACATGCGCTTTTCGACCTGCCCCAGCAGAACCGCGCAACAAAACACCGCCTGAACCGCCTCTTGAGCCGCCTTGCCATCACCCGCCGCAGCTGGAGGCAAACCCCGCTGCGCCATCACCCGGCGCCAAACTAAACCCTTGAACGAGGCCTTAAACTGCGCCAGCGAAAGCCGCATCACACCATTCTGAACCTGCAGCCAAACACAGCTTCCGGATTCGAGCGGCTTGCAGACCATAACAAGACCTGTCCCATCCCAGATCGGGATCTTCAATCTGTCGTCGCGCTTTGACCGGAAGAACACCGTCAGGCCGGAATGCGGATCAGGGTTCAGCTCGTTCTGAACTGCCGCGGCCAGCCCGTCGTGGCCGCGGCGAAAATCCATGGGCTTGGCCGCAATCACAGTCGGCAGCCGTTGACCTGCGGCAATCACAATACTGCCCGCAAAACCCGGACCAGGGCCGCGGCTCTCGTCACGTCGGCGTCCGGCGGGATACGCAACGTTAATGGGGCGTGTCTCGGAAGTGGTGGGAATATGAAGGTGGGGTAATCTCCGAGTGAACTGACACCCAGCCAACCGGCGGCTGCAACCGCCAGGGAGATCACGCGAGGAAGCAGGATAGCGGCAGCTCGTCCCTTTCGCCACTGTCCGACGCCTCGGGATATGATCCGATTGAGGATCGCCTTCGGGGTAATGTCTACGTCGCCATCGCGGCGATGTTAGAAGAGGAACGGGCCGAATTTCCTGGCCGCCTCCGCTCTGGCCGCGGCGAAGAACGGGCCAAGGGATCCTGCCACGGTCACCGCAACCGGCAGCTGACCGGCAAATTGGGCAACGAAACGGTGCGTTTTCCGCGTGCCCGAATTGAGGACGATGCGGGCCCGGTCGCCAAATGGCGCTCGAAAGCGCTGCCGCGCTGCAAGCGGCTGACGAAGAAGGCCGAGGCGCTGAGTGCGGCGAACTGCCTGGCCGGCACCAGAATCCGACGCGTCAAGCGGGCGCTGTCCGGCCTGTTCGAAGGGGCCGTCAGAAAGGACGTGGTCAGCCGGGTATGGCGCAATCGGCGCCGGGTTGACCTCTCGCAGCGCAAAGCCCCGCCGCCCTGGGCCATAGTGGAAGGGTTGAAGGACGTACCGCAGCGCTCGAACGGATCCGGGGCGCATTTGCCGGCCTGAAGAGGCCGCGCGCCCTTGAAGCGTTGGACCACACCTTGCAGAAGCCGGAACAAGGCGGGATCTCAGGGATCGAGGCACTGGAGGCACTGGTCAGCGAGGAATACACCAACCGGGAAACCCGCCGGATTGATGTTTCGCTGAAGACCGCTAAGTTGATGCCAATCAAAACACCGAAAGGTTTTGACCTCCCCTTCCAGCCCTCGCTTGATCGGGAACGGATTGCCGCGCTGGCGCGGCTGGACTTCATTCGCCGCACCGAGGTCGCCCACCTCCTGGGCCCTCCTGGTACCGGCAAGTCCCACCTGGCGACGGCACTGGTCGTAGCGGCTGTGAAGGCTGGAAAGCAGGTCTATCGCGCAACATTGGCTGAGCTAATCGGGGCCCTGGTCAAGGCTGAGCGTGACGGGCGCTTGGCCGACAAAATCCGCTTCCATGTAAGACCGTCGCTCTTGATCGTGGATGAAACCGGGTACGCCAGGAAACCGCTGGTGGCGTGCGGTGCCGAGCCAAAAAACTACGATGGAACTTCTGGGTTGCGGCACGGGTGAAGGCTGACACCTACCGGTGCCGATGACCTCTAAGCCACTAAGAAACTGCTCGGCTGAAGCCGCGGGCGGCAGATCTCTTCGCAGCAGAACCTCGGAGGGGGGCCGGATGTTCCGCATTCATTGGCCGGGTAAATTTGGCAAGGCGAGCGCAGCAGATCGGAATCACTGGGCGCATCGGCCCGGAATAGGCAAGCAGGTAGGTGCAGAGCCGAAGCGTCCAGAAAGAGCCTCCCGGCTTGAGGAAAGAACTGTCACAACGGTTCAGTGCGTTTGACAAAACTGCGGCAATGGCTTCGCTGGCAGGCCAAGGGAACGGCCATTCAAATTCCTACAAGCGTCAAGCGGGGTTTACAGGCTCTTAGATTGCGGCTCTGACTTGTGGGGGCGGAATGCGGCAGAAAAGTTGTGAGGAATTCTTAGATGGGTGAGCTTTTGTTCAAACTACCGGAAACGCTGGTGGTTCCGGTGGCCGGAGAACCGGCTGGATACCCGGTGGGCAGGATATTCTGTGTCGGACGAAATTACGCAGCCCATGCTGCCGAAATGGGCAACGAGGTGGACCGGGAGTCGCCCTTCTACTTCACCAAGGCGGCTGCCAATGCGGTGCTGACAGGCGCAGTCGTGCCTTATCCGCCTGGCACCGAAAACTTTCATTATGAGATGGAGTTGGCGGTGGCGATTGGCGCGCCGGTGTTCCGGGCAGGCGCAGAAGTGGCGCAGGCTGCTGTCTTTGGCTATGGGTGCGCGCTGGATATGACCCGGCGCGATTTGCAGATCCGCGAGCGGCAGAAGCAGCGTCCTTGGGATCTGGGCAAGGATTTGGAAAATGGCACGGTGTTCGCGCCGCTGACCCGGGCGTCAGACTGGGGCAATCCGTCTGGCCGGCGGATCTGGCTGGAGGTGAACGGGGAGGTCCGGCAGGACGCTGCGCTGGAGGATATGATCTGGTCCGTTGAAGAGATTATCTGCCATCTGTCCGGCTTCTATCACCTGCGTCCCGGGGATGTGATTCTGACTGGAACTCCCGCCGGTGTGGGCTCCGTTCAGGCAGGCGACCGGATGCGCGGCGGGGTTGATGGGTTGCCAGCCGTTGACCTGAGGCTGGTTGCTGCGGAATGACACTAGGCGGTGCCAAGCCATGATTGTTGTTGCTATCCGGCGGTCTCGATATGTATCAGTTTAAGGATGGGTATTGGGAACTCCGTAACACATGAGGTGTCGAATTTGTCTGTGACCAGAAAATGCATGCAGAATTCATGAATGATAAATGCATAATCCACTGTTGATAGTTACAAATGCACCTAATAGCAGGTATGCAACTGGTTCGTTTAACGAACCCCATGCGGGGTCATGGCGGCGGAAACAGAAAGAACTCCGCCATCCGTCGCAATAATGTTGCGAGAGCGGCGGGCCCGGTAAATGATTTGGTCTAAGGGAGGACAGACATGACTACTCGGAGAAAGCTTTTGGGGGCAGCGGGGGCCGCAGCCTTGGCAATGTTCGGCGCGATGCCGGCATTTGCTCAGGAGGTGACCCTGAAACTGCACCAGTTCCTGCCAGCACAGGCAAACGTGCCGAAACTGATCCTGGATGTCTGGGCGGACAACGTCGAGGAATCCTCGGGCGGGCGCATCAAGATTGACCGCTTCCCGTCGATGCAGCTGGGCGGCAAGCCGCCTGAGCTGATGGACCAAGCCATCGATGGCGTGGCGGATATCGTCTGGACCGTGGTGGGCTATACCCCGGGGCGCTACCCGTCGACCGAAGTGTTTGAGCTGCCGTTCATGATGACCAATGCGCGCGCTGTGTCGCACGCTTATTGGGAAATGTTCGACAAGCACATGAAGGACACCGAGTTCAAGGATGTCCACATCCTGGGTACCTGGGTGCATGGGCCTGGACTGATCCACACTTCGGATCCTGTGGAGACGCCCGAAGATCTGGAAGGCATGAAAATCCGTGGCGGCGGCCGGTCGGTCAACGCACTGCTGACCGAACTGGGTGCAACCCCGGTAGGGATGCCGGTTCCAGCGATACCGGAAGGCCTGTCTAAGGGCGTGATCGACGGCACCACCATTCCGTGGGAAGTGACCTCGGCCCTCAAGGTTCCGGAACTGGTGGAAAACCACACCGAGTTCACCGGCAAAGCGCTTTACACGCTGACCTTTGTTCTGGCGATGAACAAGGAAAAGTACGAGAGCCTGCCGGATGACCTGAAAAAGGCAATCGACGACAATTCCGGCCTGGAATTCTCGGTCTTTGCCGGCGGTACCCAGGCGGATTCCGATGGCCCTTCGCGCGAGATGGCGCTGGATCTGGGCAACAACGTCATCACCCTGGACGAAGAACAGACCGCCATCTGGCGCGAGCATGCGCAGCCGATCTATGACCAGTGGATCGCTGACATGAAGGAAAAGGGCATCGACGGTGCCGCGCTGATCGAGGAAGCCAGCGCGCTGATCGAGAAATACACGCCGCAGTACCAGTAAGGCGTTTAGACTGATAAAGGTGAAGGGCCGCGCGGCATTGGCACTGCGGCCCTTTGCATACCGGAATAAGGCAACTGAACGATGCACAAGCTCATGATGCGGCTGGCCAACTCCATGGCCTACCTGGGCGGTGCGGTCCTCACTCTTCTGATCATTCTGACATGTGTTTCGATCGCCGGGCGTTTGCTCAATGGCTTCTTCCATGGCGAAATGATGGAGCGGATTGCACCGGGGTTCTCAAAGTGGATGACGGGCTGGGTCGGGCCGGTCAACGGCGATTTCGAGCTGGTCGAGGCCGGCGTGGCCTTTGCCATCTTCGCTTTTCTGCCGCTGTGCCAGATTACCGCGGGCCATGCCTCGGTTGATGTGGTCGCCAATGCGTTTCCGCGCGGCGTGAAGCGGTTTCTGCGGATGGTGACCGAAGTTGTCTTTGCCGCGGCTCTGGTTCTGATTGCCTGGCGGCTAGGGGCCGGGCTTGCGGGCAAGTATTCCAATGGCGAAACTTCCTTCCTGCTCGAATTCCCGGTCTGGTGGACTTACGCCATCAGCTTAGTGGCGGCGGTCGTAGCGGCCATCGTCGGCATCTACATGGGTGCAATCCGCACCATAGAATTTTTTACCGGCCGGATCCTGATCTGGGACGGCGTGGAGGGCGAACAGTGACGGCTCTTGAAATTGGCATCGCCTCCTTCCCGGTTCTGATGCTGCTGATCTTTCTGCGGGTTCCTATCGGCCTTTCTATGTTTCTGGTCGGCCTTGGCGGCCTGATCTGGGTTACGGATGGCACACAGGTGGCGTTCGGTCGGCTGAAAAGCGAGACCTATTCGACCTTCTCTTCCTATTCGCTGACCATCGTGCCGATGTTCCTGCTGATGGGTCATTTCGCGACCCTGGGCGGCATGTCCACCGCGTTGTTCAAAGCGGCTGAAGGGTTCCTGGGCCACCGCAAAGGCGGTGTTGCGATGGCCGCCATCGGTGCCTGTGCAGGCTTTGGCGCGATCTGCGGTTCGTCTTTGGCTACCGCTGCGACGATGGGCCGGGTCGCGCTGCCCGAGCTGAAGCAATACGGCTACGCCGGCGGGTTTTCGACTGCGACACTGGCGGCGGGCGGCACGTTGGGCATCCTGATCCCGCCCTCGGTGGTGCTGGTGATCTATGCCATCCTGACCGAGCAGAACATTGCCAAGCTGTTCCTGTCGGCCTTCGTCCCCGGCCTGCTGGCGGCGCTGGGCTATGTGATCGCGATCTCTATCTATGTGCGCCTGTTCCCGGAAAGTGCCGGCACCCGCCCGCCGGTGCCAATGCGCGAGCGGTTTGCGGCACTGGTGCACGTCTGGCCGGTGCTGCTGGTGTTTGGCCTTGTGGTGGGCGGCATTTATCTCGGCTGGTTCACACCGACCGAGGGCGCGGCTGTGGGCGCATTCGGAACTGGCTTCATAGCCTGGACCAATGGGGGGCTGACCCGCGAGACGCTGGCAGACAGCTTCCTGGTGACCGCGCGCTCCACGGCAATGATCTTCTTCATCGTGCTGGGTGCTGGCTTTTACAATGGGTTCCTGGCGCTCACAAAAGTACCGCAAGAGCTGGCTGATTTCGTTGTAAGTCAGGGGCTCAGCCCTTGGGTCGTGCTGGCGCTCATCCTGGGGTTCTACTTGGTTTTCGGCTGCCTGATGGACTCTCTGTCGATGATCTTGCTGACAATCCCGATTTTCTTTCCGGTAATCTCGGCGATGGATTTCGGTCTGCTGTCGCTGTCCGCGATGCAGGCGGATGCGGCGATGGAGGTGCTGAAGGCTGGAGTGCCTGAGGGTATGGGGGCAGAGATGCTTGCCTCGATCAAGGACGCCATTGCTGCCGGAGCAGAGCTTACCCGCGAGCAGATGAAAGAACTGGGCATCCGCATAACCGAAGGCCGGGTTAACCGGATCGAGGCGGAATATGTCGCCATCTGGTTCGGGATTCTGGTGCTGATCGTGGTCGAGGTCGGACTGATTACCCCGCCGGTGGGGATGAACCTGTTCATCATCAATGCGATGGACCGTAAGACCCGGATGATCGACACCTACAAGGCAGTGATGTTCTTTGTTGCCTCCGATATTATCCGAGTGATCATTCTGGTGGCCTTTCCGGTCATTACCCTGCTGCCGCTGATGCTGATGCAATGAGGGCGCTGGCATGACAAAAGATAACTCCGCTTTGGTGCAGCAGGGATTTACCCATGAAATCCGCGTGGGCTGGGGTGACTGCGATCCGGCCCGGATAGCCTATACCGGACGGCTCCCGGCCTTTGCGCTGGAAGCGATTGACGCCTGGTGGGAGCACCACTTGGGCGGTGATGGCTGGTACCAGATGGAACTGGACCGCGGCACTGGCACGCCGTTTGTGCATATGAGCATCGATTTTCGCTCTCCAGTTACCCCGCGGCACCGGCTGATCTGCGATGTCTGGCCCTCCGCTCTTGGCAGTAAGTCGGTGACCTTCCGTGTGAACGCGCGGCAGAATGAAAAGCTGTGTTTTGAAGGCAGGTTTGTCTGCGTTTTCATTGCTCCGGAGAGCTTCAGAGCAAAACCCGCGCCGAAAGATTACCGGCAAGTGATCGAAGCGAACCTGGGGCCGGAGTAGTTTCGGTCAGCGCAGCCAGCCGTCTGTGAAGCATACTCTGCTGAGGCCTGCAAAGCGTGCAACCCGGTCCAGTTCTGCCTCCAGCCGCTTGGCACGGGCCGGTGACCATTTGACATCCTGCTCGGGCCAGACGGCGGTGACGCGCAGACATTCTGCGTCCCGGTCAGCCTTCATATCGATGCGGCCAACCAGACGTGTGCCTTCCAGCAATGGAAAAACGTAATAGCCGTACTGGCGCTTGGGCGCGGGGGTGAAAACCTCGATCCTATAGCGGAAACCGAACAGCCGTTCCGCTCGTTTGCGGTCGCGCAGGACGGGGTCAAAGGGACTAAGCACCCGCATCCTGCCTGGTGCCGGACCCAATTCCGTTGCGGCTTTCACGGTGCCAGGACGGGTGAACGTTTTACGCGCCTTGCCGTCGGCCTGTTCGATTTCAATTTCTTCCAGTTCTCCCAGACGTGTCTGTTCGGCGCACCAGCTCTTGGCTTCCGCCGGAGAGGCGGTGTCCCAGAATGCGGCAAGCTCGCCGGAGGTGGCAAAGCCCAAGCGGTCCAGCGCGGCGGAACAAAGCCAGTTAATGGTCGCGGTCTCGTCGCAGGAGGGGCCAGGGCGCAGATGCTCGTCGATCACCCGCTCGGTCAGGTCATATTGTTTCTGAAACCCGTCGCGGCCCACCACAGTCAGCGCGCCGGAACGCCAGAGATACTCTAGCGCGGTTTTAGACGGGTGCCAGTCCCACCAGCCGCCGGAGCCTTTTTTCTCGTCCTTGCCCACGTCAGAGGAGCTGACTGGCCCATGATCCCGCACGTGGTTCAGAACTTTCCCGAACCGTTCTTCAAACCCGTCGCGCCGCCAATTGCGCCAGCGCTTGCGCAGCAATTCTGTGTCACGGCGGAACCGTAAGTGCCAATGCGGGTAGAACGCCATCGGGATCATCGCGGCATCGTGGGTCCAGTGCTCAAACAATCCCCGGTCGCGTTCGTATAACTGTTTTAAATGCTTGGCGCGGTATCCCGCCCGACGTGAATAAAGGATCATGTCATGCGCCCGCGCCACCGTGCTGATGCTGTCGAGCTGAACAAAACCCAGCCGCTGTATCAGCGACAGAAGTTCTGCCCCCCTGGCCGGTCCCGCTGGCTGCTCCAGCAGGGCGTGACGGTCCAGGAACAACCGCCGCGCGCATTGATTGGTCAGCCGGGTCAACGCCGTTTCAGGGTGTCACCAAAGGATATCGTGGGGGTCAGTGTGACATGCTTTTCGATCTCTGCGTCGGGATCTTCCAACTGTGCCGCGATGATTTCGGCCGCTTTGCGCCCGATGTCCAGGCGGCAGGCATCCATCGTGGCCAGCTTGCGGGGCAGACCCTGCAGCAGCTCCACTCCATTGAAACCTGCAAGACCAATTTGACCGGGAACACTAATTCCCTGATCCTGCAGGTACAGCAATCCGCCTGCGCCGATCATATCGTTGGAATAGTAAAGAAAATCAAGATCTGGTGAGCGTTCCAGCATGGCCTGGGTCATCTCGCGGCCTTTAGCGAGCGCCGAGCCGCCGGAATAAAACTCGCGGTCTTCAATTTCCACGCCTTCCTTGGCCAGCGCTTCGGTGAAACCTTCGAACCGCTTCCGGGCACGGTGGTCCAAGGGCATCTTGGTGCCCATGAAGCCAATGTGCCGGTAGCCGGCTTTGAGGATCGCCTTCGCCATTTCACGGCCCGCGCGGCGGTGGGAAATACCGACCATCGCATCCACCGGCTTGCCATCGGTATCCATGATTTCCACCACCGGAATACCGGCGCTGTTCAACATGGCACGGGCAGCCTCGGTATGTTCCAACCCGGCAATGATCACGCCGGAGGGACGCCACGAGAGCATCTCGTAGAGCACTTTTTCCTCCTTCTCGGGCTGGTAGTCGGTGACACCGACCACCGGCTGCAGTTCGGTGTTTTCCAGCACCTTGTTGACGCCGGTCAGCACCTCGGGGAAAACCATGTTCGACAGCGACGGGATGATCACCGCCACCAGGTTCACGCGGTTCGAGGCCAGCGCGCCGGCGATCTTGTTGGGCACATAGCCCAGTTCCTTGGCGGCGCTCAGCACTTTGGTTCGGGTTTTTTCCGACACGTCGCCGCGGTTGCGCAGCACGCGGCTCACGGTCATTTCGGAGACACCGGTTGCTTCGGATACATCGCGAAGGGTGAGAGGGCGCTTGCTGTCCGTGGTCACGTTCCTGAGCCTCGTGTTATTGCTGTGTGCAACGTTAGCGCAGACATCGGGCGCTGCACAATGGAAACTGCGCGCGGCAAATCGGCAACTGGCTGCGCCCATCCCATTGTGATCGCAGGAGGGATTTGTTATCTCGTAGCCAGGCATGGCTCCGTGGCTCAACTGGATAGAGCAGCCCCCTCCTAAGGGGCAGGTTGCAGGTTCGAATCCTGCCGGGGTCGCCAATGTCCCATTATTGCCAATAAGGCATAAGGATGCATGCTTCTCTTATTCGGAAACAGGGGGCTCTGATTACACCAACCGTTGGGACACTGCTCAAAAAGCTGTAAGGTTTTGAAAGAATTGGTGCCGGTGATAGGCATTGAACAAGCATTCTGAGTAGTTCCCGGACGTTCCGCCGCAATATTCATAGCGCTTATTTTCAATAACTTACTTGATTTCTATCGTTCCCACTTGTTCCGCAATATTCCCACATATACAAGATATAGAGATGGGGCTATAAGTGGGGCCAGTAAATCGAGGGGCGTTCAGGACCAATGAGGGAAACGAACAAACTCAGCGCTGCGAAGGTCAAGGCAGCCGAAACCGGGAAGCATGGCGATGGCGGCAATCTCTGGCTTCACAAGCGCAGTCCGGAGCGCGGCAAGTGGCTGCTGTTTGTCACCGTGCATGGCCGCCGCCGGGAAATGGGGCTGGGCACCTATCCAGAGGTGACGCTGAAAGATGCCCGCGAAGAAGCCGCGAAATGGCGCGCCGTGGCCCGGCAAGGGTTGGACCCCATCAAAGAACGCCAGAGGGAGCGCAGGCAGGCAGAACGCAACATGCACCTGCTGCGGGATATTGCCGTTGACGCCTTCGAGGCACGCAAGGCTGAACTGAAAGGCGACGGTAAGGCGGGCCGCTGGTTCTCCCCTTTGGAAATTCACGTTCTGCCCCGCCTGGGCGCTGTACCCGTGGCCGATATTGACCAGATCGACATACGGGACACGCTGGCCCCCATCTGGCACGACAAAGCCGAAACCGCCCGCAAGGCAATGAACCGGCTGGGCATCTGTCTGAAACACGCCGCCGCGCTGGGCTTGGATGTGGACTTGCAGGCCGTGGAAAAGGCCCGCGCCCTGCTGGGCAAGCAGCGCCATAAGGCAAAGCACATCCCGGCGCTGCCCTGGGCCGACGTGCCGGCCTTCTATGCCAGTCTGGATGAATGCACCGTAACCCACCTTGCCCTGCGCCTGCTTATCCTTACGGCGGTCCGGTCCGGGCCGCTGCGCTTCATGCACGTTGACCAGATCGACGGCGATGTTTGGACCATCCCGGCAGAGACCGTGAAGGGCCGCAAGGATGCCACATCAGATTTCCGCGTCCCGCTCAGCCCGGAGGCGCTGGCGGTCATCGAGGCCGCGAAAGAGCATCAGCGCGACGGCTTCCTGTTCCCCAGCGTCCGCAAGGGCGTTATCAGCGATGCCACCATGGCGCGGCTGATGGAGCGCAGGGAGATGGAGGCCCGTCCGCACGGATTCCGGTCCAGTTTCCGGGATTGGGTGGCAGAGACCACGAACACGCCCTTTGAGGTTTCCGAAACCTCCCTGGGCCATTCCGTCGGAGGCAGCGTTGAACGTGCCTATCGGCGCACAGACCACCTCGAACAGCGCCGTGTCTTGGTGGGCCGCTGGGCGGATTTCGTGACAAGGAACCAAGCAGAGATTGTGAGGATTGCAGGAAGATGAGCGGATACAACAACCATGGTGGTCCGGCACCATTGGATTATTGGCGTTTAGCAGACGAACTGTCGGTGGTAGATGCAGCCATCCTCATTACGGGAAATGACCCTAGCCACGAGTTCGAAGACAACGAAGGAGTATGGCACCAGTATACCAACTATGAGGGTTACAGCGCCGCCAACAAGGCGCTTCGCTCAGCCATTCTTAGCAATAAGCTGCGAGCAACAGTAAAGCTTTCTACACGCGGCACTGTTATGGGCTGGGAGGGCGACATGCCTTACGAAATCACCCAGATGCCTAACGAAGAGCAAATTAGCTACGATATGCTAGTCGCGAGGATCGATGTCTATGGAGAGAAACTGGCAACAGTTCCGGGGAAAACCCTCACCAACTTTAGCGTGGATGAGTTGAGAAGCTCCAAATTTCTTTACATTTGCAAAGAGCCCAATTGGAAGGAAACGCTGGTATCTGTCGACGACTTAAAGGCTTGGCTAGCATCCAAGGGCTTCTATCCTTCGTTCTTTTTCCCCAAAGGACGCGAGGACTCATTCCAAAACAGGGAACATCCTCGCTACTCGGCAAAACTGGCGGCTTGTGTCGCAGCTTGGGAAGCTGTGACCGGCGCCGCGAGGCACTCCAGTGTAAAGAAGACCGTCAGCGCCTGGTTGCAAAGCAACGCTTCACGCTACGGCGTTGGCGATGAGAACGGGATTGTCTCCCCGACCGTAGCAGATGAGCTGGCTAAAATCGTAAACTGGAACACCGGAGGGGGTGCTAACCCTACCTCAGGTTCGATTGAGCACCAATCGGATAAGGAAGAAGGCCCGATTGAAAACTACAAATACGGCTACCCTGAGCACTCTGCCTATGGCGAGATTGACGACACCGATATACAATTCTAGGCAGGTTGAGCCAACCTACCCCCGAACGCAAACACCTGTAATATAGTTGTTTTTTGATCGCCCACCGTATCGCTTCTAACAATCAGGTCGAAAATCCGCTTCTATGAACGGCTATCCTAGCATACCTTTTCAGTACCTAGCCTCCTATTCGTTCGCCTTTTGTCCGAGCACAATTCCTGCATCGACCACCAGATGCAGGAGCATTCCCAGATGGCTGAAAAGCATTACCGCCGCCCCGAAGTTGAAGCACTCACCGGCCTGAGCCGCACCACGATTTACGCGATGATGAGCCGGGGTGAGTTTCCCCGCCCGGTACGCCTGACCCGCAAGGCCGTGGCCTGGCCGGAAAGCGCCATAGCCGAATGGCTGAGCAGCCGTCAGGCAGCATAACGAAACCCGCCCCCATTAACGCAGGGGAGCGGGCTGTATGTCATTGGCTTAAAGGCTTGGAGGCCCGGCCAGCATACGCCCTTTGCCCCCTTAGAGCAAAGGCAATCACATGAGCAGAAACCGCTTTTACAGCAGCCCAACGCAAACCTTTTGGGTCTGCAAGAACCTGGTGGCTGGACGCACCCTGACCCACAAAACCGAAATCCGTGAAGTGAACGGCTGGCGGCTGGCCGCTGTCATCCACAAGCTGCGTGCCGAATACCATTGGCCCATCGAAGACCAATACCGGGGCAAGGATAATATCAAGCATTACTGGCTGCGCCCCGGCACCGATCCAAAATCCCTACGCTATCCGCCCAGTGCCGCGCATTTGCTGGACGGGGATGCAGCATGACGGGAACACGCATCCACCGCCCCGCCCCGCGCGAAACGCAAATTCGGCGCCTGCAACTGCGGTTCGGCCTGAGCCGCGCACGCGCCGCCCTGTACGCAGAACTCCACTTCGGAGGGATTGCCCGTGCCAAAGGTTAAACTCACGTCCTGCGGCGGCCTGTGGAGCGTCTGGGCGCAGCGCCAGGAGTCAGACGCTCGGAGCGTCTGGCAGCACCTTGGAACCTGCAAGAGCCTGCGGATTGCGGGCCGGGTGGCAAAGGCCATAGAGCAGCAGGAGACCGCCCCATGAGCCGCAAACCGTACAAGGGGCACAAGCGCGGCGCTGGGCGCCACGTGCAGCTTCCCGAATGGCTGCAGGCTTCCCCCGCGTGGGGGAGCCTCAAACCCAGCCCCCGTGCGCTCTACGTCGAATTGAAGCGGCGTTACAACGGCAGCAACAACGGCACAATCATCCTGAGCCACCGGGATGCCGCGAAGGCATTGAATGTCCACCGCAACACTGTGGGTGGCTGGTTCGAGGAACTGGAAGAACGCGGCTTCATTCACGCGACGCGCGGGCATTTCCTTGGCCCTGCCGGTATCGGAGAGGCCGCGCATTGGGCGCTGGACGAATTGCCGACCCATGACGGGAAACCGGCCCGAAAGGCATTTATGCGCTGGCCGGAAATGCAAAAGCCCCGCACAAAATTTGTGCATGGGCGGCACGGTAATTGTGACGCGGCAGAACAAAAGGCCGCAGGTGGCACCTATCCCGTCCTAAAAATTGTGACGGGATAGGCCGATTTCCCAAATCAGGCGTCACAAAAAACAGGAC
The DNA here is from genome assembly GCF_055902035.1 of Leisingera sp. SA215. Lineage (NCBI taxonomy): Bacteria > Pseudomonadati > Pseudomonadota > Alphaproteobacteria > Rhodobacterales > Roseobacteraceae > Leisingera > Leisingera sp. SA215. The sequence continues at coordinate 144,871 of NZ_JBVVXU010000008.1, forward strand.
ATATCTACATCTAGCCATGAGGCAGGAGTTAAACACATGACCGGTGAGGAACTGAAACTGCACCGCCTGCGCCGGGGCTTGTCGCGCCCCGCCTTGGCGGCTTTGGCCGGGCTGCACCCGTCATCGGTCAAATACTGGGAACGGAAAGGGAAGGCCCGCCTTCGCGGCTATGCGCCTTCGCGGTTGCTCATGGCAATGGGACTAGAGGCCCCCCAACGGCTTCAATTCTCCCAAAGGCTGCGAAGGGAATGGGACAATATTCCGACCACTACACGCGCGCGGGGTGGGGTCTTAGACTTCGCTGCCGTTCAATCCTTTTCTAAGAAATGCGGCGCACGTACCCGCAAGGGCACCGCCTGCCGTTCTAGGCCCATCCCTAGCAAGAGGCGCTGCCGGTTTCATGGCGGACTTTCGACCGGCCCGAAGACGCCAGAGGGCCGAAACAGAATCGCGCAAGCGCAGCGGAAGCGCTGGGCTCGTTGCCGTGACAGGCAGCCAGTTGCCACGGGAGCGCGGGCAGATTTAAAACCAGATGCAAAAACGCCTGCGGATGAATGAGTTAACCCGCCTATGTGTGCCGAGAAATTGCGAGGATACCGGTGTGCTTTGACCAGATCCAACCGCTTTTTGGCTCGAGCGGTGCGAAAGCAGAGTCACAGCAACCTGTGATTCCAATTTTTGGACCAGCAATGACGGAAACCGGAAGGCGCGCGCCTAAGCCACTATGCGGCGTAAGCAGGGAGGCACGACTTCAAAGGTATGTTGCAGTATACTTCTCCAGCTGACACCGGCGAGAGCTTGGACAGTTTGGCTGGAAAATTACACCATAAAATACGGAGGTGAAAAATGGACCACACATCTACAGTTGAAGGATCGAATGAAAAAACAGACACCAACTGCTTCCAGGTGACGTATACTTTCACATTTACTGGCTTGAGCTCGCCCACTTACCAGGGGCAAGACTTCTTCACGGTAACGGGAATTCCGCAGACAGACACAGTTACTGTCGCCGTGACCTTTGATCCCAGTTTGTCACATGTATTCCCTGAAAACTACTCAGGCACGGAGTACACATATGACGAATATTACACACCGTGGAGCAGTCTTGTTTTAAGTTTCGGGGATACGCATTTTTCAGCCCTGCCAACCGGCAACAATCCTTACACATCCATACGAGTTCGGGACGGCATCAGCGACGGAACTCAAGACATTAGTGACAGAGTACTTCTGGACGCCGAATTTCCGACCCTTACTCCAAATGGCTTTGAGTTCACGCAAGCGTTGATTAGCGTTTTCTCGTTTGACGAAACGGCTTTCAGTGGCGTGGCAGTTCCTAGTTCCGATGTTCTTAACGGGCTTCAGGGTGGCTCCTTTCCACTTTCCATCCCAGTCGCATTGGAAGGAACTGTCGTGATGTTTTTTCGAGCGCAAACCTTTGAAGTCACGGAAGTCACAGGAAGTTCCCCCTGTTGCGGGACACAGATTGGAGACTGGGACATCATTTGGTCCGGAGACGACTTAAACAATTCTCAGTCCGGCGGAGCACTCAACGACATCCTGAATGGCGAAGGAGGCAACGACTTTCTGAAAGGAAAACGCGGGGACGACAAGCTTACCGGAGGAGAAGGTGATGATGTTCTCAAAGGCGGCAAGGGGGCGGACTGCATAAAAGGTGATGCGGGGCGCGACAAACTCTACGCGGGGGTCGACAACGACACGGATACGTTCATTTTCTGCATGGCTTCAGATAGTAAACCCGGCAAGGAAAATCGAGACAAGGTTTTCAAATTTGACAGTGGGGAAGACCTTATTAACCTAAGTGGCATCGACGCTAACAATTCCAAGGCTGGAGACCAGGAATTTGCTTTTAGCGCAGGTGGTGCGGCTGCAAACTCGATCTGGCTAAAAGACATTGGCAGGAGCTTGTTAGTCAGGGGCGATGTTGACGGTGACAGTGAGCATGACTTCGAAATCGAAATTAAGAGAACAGAAACCCTAACTGTGGACGATTTCATATTTTGACGCATTATAGGCGCCGCTGGCAGCCAAACCGTTTCTAAGCAATGCGGCGCACGTACCCGCAAGGGCACCGCCTGCCGTTCTAGGCCCATCCCTAGCAAGAGGCGCTGCCGGTTTCATGGCGGACTTTCGACCGGCCCGAAGACGCCAGAAGGCCGAAACAGAATCGCAGAGGTGCAACGGAGGCGATGGACACAAGACCGGGTGCGGCTTGATTTCCATTGATTGTTTTTCAAGTTGGCCGACGGGCGCTGGACCTCTCCACATGAGCCGCCAACCTTAACACCTTGCCAGCCGCTGTGCCGCTGTCCGGTTTCAACTTTCTTCAACAGGAAGCCGGAGCCGTGACCGCCAAGAACGCGCTGCCAAGGTCAGCATTTGCCAACGTGCTGCACGGGCTTCAATGTCAGTTTTTATCAGGTCCGCCGGTAAGCAATAGTAAGCTCTGGACGCGGCATTCACCCTGAAATTGCCCTGACGCAGCCGCAGTGAAGTCAGTTCTAAAAACCTCTGTTTTATAAGGTCTTATTTGAAACTTGCAGGCGCCCCATCGCCCAAGGGAGACGCCGCAACAGGCCCGCGTTCATATCGCTGTTGTCGCATGGGCGCTGGGCCGGTGCGACTTCCCCATGCACCCCGGCAGAGGGGGGGCTAAGGCAAAGTTGAGCGTTCACCCCCGAAAACCTATCTGCTCCCATGCGTGCGCAATATCCTGTCAGCAAACCTGGGGTGTACCACGCCATAAAATAGAGGCTGAGAATTGCCGCAATACACGCCGCGCCCAGCGCGGGGCTTTCTCTTTCATGGGGCCGTGATTCCGCCATCAGCAACCGGCGGCAGGACCATCCCAGACCGTTGCGGAATGCCAGGGTATCGAAAACTGAAAGTGGGGCGTTTAGTGGGGCCAGCAGAATCTCACTTCAGCTAACATCCTGTTTTATATGAGTATTTATGAAATAAGTGGTGCCGGTGATAGGACTCGAACCTACGACCCCATCATTACGAATGACGTGCTCTACCAGCTGAGCTACACCGGCGCTGTTTTTCGCTTGCCGCGGAAAACAATGATGCCCGTTTAACCACTGCCTGACTGCCGCGCAAGTGCGGATCCTGAGGATTCTTCCGGTTTCCCTGGTGCAGCGCATTTGGTGCTGGGCAGTTCGCCAAACCGAGTGCGGTAGAGCTGAGAAAACCGGCCTAAGTGAGAAACGCCCCAGTGATCTGCAATGCTGTGGGCCGGCGTCTCGGCGGGCCTGAGCAGTAGAAGATAGTGAGCCAGACAAAGCTGCAGACCGGGCAGATACACCACCGGCGTCAAGTCAAATATCTGGCGGAAACCGGTTTGCAGGGTGCAGTTACTGCATCCTGCCGCGGCTATATCCAAGACGGTTAATGGGTTCCTGCATGTGCGTGAATAGTTGAGCAAATTGCTTCAAAAAGAGCCCGTGCTTATGGCCGGTATCTGGCGACGGCCCGCAACACACCGCGGCCTCAAATGTGCCTGTGTGCCCGTAGGAAGCGGCGTGCGTAGCAACGCTTCAGCGGATGGTTGTCATCTGCTGCGAAGTGCTGAATTCCAATGTTCGGGAAAATGGTGCCCAGGAGAGGACTCGAACCTCCACGTCCATACGGACACTAGCACCTGAAGCTAGCGCGTCTACCAATTCCGCCACCTGGGCAGGTGTCGTGAGATCGGCGTATAAGATGGTTCGTTGGGAGCGTCAAACGGAAAACCATCTTAATTCCAGCTTCGGCTTGAATGCCGGTCCCGTTCAACTCAACGCTAAGTGAGAAAGTCCATCTTAAACGCAACATGGGTCAGGAAACTTGCCCAGGCCTGCTGTGTTGCGTTGTTTCAGTCCGGGCCCAGCGTGTCGGCGAGGGCACCAGTAAAACTGTCTATGAAGCCATGGAAATGGGCGTCTTACACCTCAAGTCAGCGGTGCTTTTCACCCTGCTGCTGCAGGAGCTAATCCAGCCGCTCGAAATCATCCTGCGCTTCGGCGATATGGGATAGCAAGCCGAGAATTTTTCCTCTTTCTGGGTCAGATTGTCAGGAAACAGGCTCCGGGTATCCGGGCCGGCGGCAAAGAATTCTGCGTAGAATGGCGGTACAAAGGCTACGATATTCATCCGTACGCTTTTAAAGCATTGCCGGATCAGTTCTTTGTCCTGCTCGCTTATCATTGGAGCCAAGCCCCTGAACAGGTTAAGAAACAAAGGTGTTTTTGCTGCATCGCTTCATACTGGCAATGAAGGGTTGCAAGCGGGATTGACCAACCTGCCGAACCCGCGGGAATCTGTTAACGGCTCCTGTAGTTTTCGACCCCAATGGGGCCGCAGCTCTCGTTTTGCTCCTTGTTCGGCGTCCCTTGCGGCGCTAGAGCTTAGGGGCAGCTAAGTTCAGGAGCCAAATGATGTCCAAACTGGTCACGATCTATGGCGGATCCGGTTTCGTGGGCCGCTACATTACGCGGCGCATGGCCAAGGAAGGCTGGCGCGTGCGGGTGGCTGTGCGTCGTCCCAACGAAGCCATACATGTAAAGCCTTACGGCGTTCCGGGCCAGGTTGAGCCAGTGTTCTGCAACATCCGCGATGAAATGTCTGTAGCCATGGTGATGCAGGGCGCGGATGCGGTGGTGAACTGTGTCGGCGTCCTGAATGAAGTGGGAAAGAACACATTTGGCACTATCCATTCCGAAGGCGCGGACCGTATCGCGCGCATTGCTTCGCAGCAGGGCGTGTCCAGCTTGGTGCATATCTCGGCGATAGGCGCTGATGCCGATGGGCCCAGTGATTATGCCAAGACCAAAGCCGCGGGAGAAGCCGCGGTGCTGCAGAGCTTTCCAGGTGCAGTGATTCTGCGCCCCTCGGTAATCTTTGGAACCGAGGATGGATTTTTCAACCGCTTTGCCGGCATGACCCGGCTATCGCCGATCCTGCCGATTGCGGCGGGCTCCACCAATTTCCAGCCGGTATTTGTGGATGATGTGGCCAAAGCCGCGGCCAAGGCGGCACTGGGATTGGCTGAAGGCGGCATCTACGAACTTGGCGGTCCCGAGGTCAAAAGCTTCCACACGCTGATGGCGCAGATGCTGCAGGTGATCCACCGCCGCCGCTTGATCTTGTCGCTGCCGCGCCCTGCCGCGTGGCTGGTGGCCTTTGGGTTCGACATGCTGCAGGCGGCCAGCTTCCAGCTGATTGAGAATAAGGTGCTGACACGCGACCAGTTGCGGAGTCTGAAGGCCGACAATGTGGTGTCGGAGGGCGCCAAGGGATTTGGAGATCTAGGTATCACCCCCGTGACCGTAGGGTCGGTTCTGCCTGATTACCTGTGGAAATTCCGCCCCTCCGGCCAGTACGACGAGATGACCAGTTCGGCTCGGAATTTGCGTAACGGTGCCTGATAACTTTGCCGGTTCAAGGGGGTGAATGCGCGGGGATTTCTCCGCGCTTTTTCGTTTCAGCCTCAGCTGCCGTAGGCGATGGACAGAAGAACAGCGCCCAGGATCACCCGGTAGATCACATAAGGGGTGAAACTGACTGAGCGCAGCAGCCGCATCATCAGGCTAAGTGCGGCCAGCGCCGACAACATCGCCAGAGCCGCAGCAATCCCTGCGTCCCGCATCAGCGCGGTATTGGCTTCCAGTGCGGCTTCGGTGCCCAGCAGCACGCCGGAGGCGATGATGGTCGGGATCGACATCAACATGGCAATGCGGGCGCCGTCCTCGCGGGTATAGCCCAGTTGGCGCGCGCCGGTGATGGTGATGCCCGAGCGCGAAGTACCGGGGATCAGTGCCAGCATCTGCCAAAGACCCATGATCAGGGCATCGCGGATGCCCCAGTCGCTGGATTGTTTGATCTGAGCACCTTTCTGATCGGCCCAATACAGAACCAGCCCGAAGCCCAGCATGGTCCAGCCGATTACTGCCATTGACCGCAAAGAATGGCTGAGGCCGGTGAAATGCAGCATCGCGCCGAACAGGACAGTGGGGATGGTGGCGATAATCAGACCCATGGCAAGTTTGGATCCGGGGGTGTCCAGTCGACCGGTCAGGGCGCGGGGCAGACCCGCAAGGCCTTCACGCACATCACGCCAGAAGAAGATCAGCACCGCGGCCAGGGTGCCGACATGCACAGCAACGTCAATCACCTGTCCTTGATCCTTGAGCCCTGTCAATCCGGGCAGCAGAATCAGGTGGCCGGAGGAGGATACAGGCAGGAATTCGGTAATACCTTGGATAAGCGCAACCAGGACCAGTTGGAAAAGCGGCATCCTGTAATCATCCCTCACTGGCCGCGGGCGGGCCGTAAACTGTCGTGACTCTGTATAAATCCCGGCTCCGGTTTGGAAAGCGGATATTAAGGTCCGGTTCGGTCTTAAAAATTCTGTACATTTCTGAAAAACAGGGTATCAGAAATCAAGCGCTGGCAAAATAGGTCAGCAAAGTTGACATAAAAGCGTAACCGTACCTGCAAAGGTGCCTGCGCAGCCAGACAAACGATGGAGTCCAGCCCGTGGCCAAGCAACCGATGCTGAAATTCGTGCAGATCGAACGCGACATGCCTCAAAAGCGTGACGCAAGTGTACGCAAGGAAGACTTCAATGAGATCTACGCAGAGTACGCAGCTGCCAAGGCCGAGGAGCAGGCCAGCCGCTGCAGCCAGTGCGGTGTGCCTTATTGCCAAAGCCACTGCCCGCTGCACAACAATATCCCGGACTGGCTCCGCCTGACTGCGACCGGCCGTTTGGAAGAGGCCTATGCCGCCAGCCAGGCCACCAATACCTTTCCCGAGATCTGCGGCCGCATCTGCCCGCAAGACCGCTTGTGCGAAGGCAATTGCGTGATCGAGCAGTCAGGTCATGGCACCGTGACCATCGGTTCGGTTGAGAAATACATCACCGACACCGCCTGGGACAACGGCTGGGTGAAACCCGCAGCGCCCTTGGCCGAGCGCAGCGAGAGCGTCGGCATCATCGGCGGCGGCCCCGGCGGTCTGGCGGCGGCGGACATGCTGCGCAAGGCGGGCGTGCAGGTCACCGTTTATGACCGCTATGACCGGGCCGGCGGGCTGCTGATGTACGGCATCCCCAGCTTCAAGCTGGAAAAGGACGTGGTTGAGCGCCGCAACAAGTTGCTGGCGGACGGCGGCGTTACCTTCAAGCTGAACTGCAATGTCGGCGAGGACATCACGTTCGAGGACATCCGCGCCCAGCATGATGCGGTGATTATTGCCACCGGCGTCTATAAATCGCGTGATCTGGCGATGCCGGGCAGCGGTTCGGAAGGCATCGTCAAGGCGATCGACTTCCTGTGCGCGTCGAACAAAAAGAGCTTTGGCGATGAGGTTGCCGAATTCGACAATGGTGACCTGAATGCCGAAGGCAAGAAGGTCGTGGTGATCGGCGGCGGCGATACTGCAATGGACTGTGTGCGGACCTCGATCCGCCAGGGCGCAACCAGCGTCAAATGCCTGTACCGCCGCGACCGTGCCAATATGCCTGGTTCCCAGCGCGAGACCCAGAACGCCGAGGAAGAAGGCGTGATCTTCGAATGGCTGTCAGCGCCCAAGGGCTTTACCGATGAAGGCGGCAAAGTTGCCGGCGTGATGGTGCAGAAAATGCGCTTGGGTCAACCGGATGCTTCAGGCCGCCAGGCACCGGAAGTGATCGAAGGCGCGGACTACGTCGAAGAGGCCGACTTGGTCATCAAGGCGCTGGGCTTTGAGCCGGAAGAACTGCCCGTTCTGTGGAACCAGCCGGAGCTGCCGGTGACCCGCTGGGGCACCGTCAAGGCAGCCTTCAAGACCGGCGCGACCGATTTGGACGGCGTCTATGCGGTGGGTGACATCGTGCGCGGCGCTTCGCTGGTGGTCTGGGCGATCAAGGACGGCCGCGACTGCGCTGAAGCGATCCTCGAGAAACTGAACAGCAAAGCCGCGGTGGCGGCGGAATAACCCGGCACCTCCTGTACACCGTCTGTGCACCCCCTGTGCACTGGCGGAGCAGCGAGCGAACCGCAGCAAGGTCAATACTACTGACCCAGCCAGCAGAAGGACAATGGACATGAGCGAATTGCAGGGACAATGCATGTGCGGCGCGGTGACCGTCACCGCCACCCCGGCGCGCGAGTCCATTTCCGCCTGCCATTGCGAGATGTGCCAGCGCTGGGCCAGCGGTCCTTACCTGAGCTTTCAGGCGGCCAGCGGCTATGCGGCGCTGGGGCCGGTGCATACATATGAATCCTCCGGCTGGGCCGAGCGTGCGTTCTGCGGCAAATGCGGATCGGCGCTGTGGTACAGGATGACCGCAGGAGAACATAAGGGCCAGACGCAGATGTCGGCTGGCCTGTTTGAAAACGCAGGCGGCAATGAGTTGCGCCTGGAACTTTACATCGACAAGAAGCCAGCGGGCTACGCCTTCGACAGCAAAAGCCGGAAACTGACCGGCGCCGACGTGATCGAGATGTTTGCCCCCTCCGTAGAAGGAACCAGCCAATGACCAAATATGATGCCGATTGGGTGCGCGCCGAGGAAGCCAAGCGCAAGTGGATGGCTGAAAACGGCCTGTATTCCGAGGAGGAAGAGCATTCTTCCTGCGGCGTGGGCCTGGTGGTCTCGGTTGACGGCAAGAAAAGCCGCAAGGTGGTTGAGGCCGGCATTGATGCGCTGAAGGCGATCTGGCATCGCGGCGCGGTCGATGCGGACGGCAAGACCGGCGACGGCGCGGGCATCCATGTGCAGATCCCGGTTCCGTTCTTCTATGACCAGATCCGCCGCACCGGCCACGAGCCGCGCCAGGATGAGCTGATGGCCGTGGGACAGGTGTTCCTGCCGCGCACGGACTTTGGTGCGCAGGAACGTTGCCGGACCATCGTGGAAACCGAAGTTCTGCGTATGGGGTATTCGATCTATGGCTGGCGCCATGTGCCGGTGGATGTGGCCTGCCTGGGTGAGAAGGCCAATGCGACCCGCCCGGAGATCGAGCAGATCCTGATTTCCAACGCCAAAGGCGTGGATGAGGAAACATTCGAGCGTGAACTGTATGTGATCCGCCGCCGGATCGAGAAGGCGGCTAATGCCGCGGCGATCTCGGGCCTTTATATTGCATCGCTCAGCTGCCGCTCGATTATTTACAAAGGGATGATGCTGGCCGAGCAGGTTGCAGTGTTCTATCCGGACCTGATGGACGCGCGGTTCGAAAGCGCCTTTGCGATCTATCACCAGCGGTATTCCACCAACACCTTCCCGCAGTGGTGGCTGGCGCAGCCGTTCCGCATGCTGGCCCACAACGGTGAGATCAACACGCTGAAGGGCAATCTGAACTGGATGAAGAGCCATGAGATCCGCATGGCGTCGGCGACTTTTGGCGACCATGCCGAGGACATCAAGCCGATCGTGCCGGGCGGTGCATCGGACTCGGCGGCACTGGACGGCGTGTTTGAGGTACTGGTGCGCGCGGGCCGTTCTGCGCCGATGGCGAAGACCATGCTGGTGCCGGAAAGCTGGTCCAAGCAGGCAGTGGAGCTGCCGCAGGCCTGGCGTGACATGTATTCCTACTGCAACTCGGTGATGGAACCCTGGGACGGCCCCGCGGCGCTGGCGATGACCGACGGCCGCTGGGTCTGCGCGGGCCTGGACCGAAATGGTCTGCGTCCGATGCGCTATGTGGTGACCGGCGACGGGCTGGTGATTGCGGGTTCCGAGGCCGGCATGGTGCCGATTGACGAGGCTTCCGTGATTGAAAAGGGCGCCTTGGGGCCGGGTCAGATGCTGGCAGTCGACATGCAGAAGGGCAAACTGTTCAACGACCAGCAGATCAAAGACAAACTGTCCCGGGCGTTGCCGTTTGGCGATTGGGTCAAGCGGATCAACGATCTGGACACCACCCTGGCCAGCGCGTCCGAGCAGCCGCTGTTTACCGGTGAAGAGCTGCGCCGCCGTCAGGTTGCTGCAGGGTATACCATTGAGGAACTGGAGCAGATCCTGGCGCCGATGGCCGAGGACGGCAAGGAATCGCTTGCTTCGATGGGCGACGACACGCCTTCTGCGGTGCTCTCCAAGATGTACCGCCCGTTGAGCCATTTCTTCCGCCAGAACTTCAGCCAGGTGACCAACCCGCCGATCGACTCACTGCGTGAATACCGGGTGATGTCGCTGAAGACCCGGTTCGGTAACCTGAAGAACGTTCTGGACGAGGACAGCTCGCAGACCGAGATCATCGTGCTGGAAAGCCCCTTTGTGGGCAATGCCCAGTGGGACATGCTGGTGCAGCAGTTCAACGCGCCGTTGGCCGAGATCGATTGCAGCTTTGCTCCGGGCCGCGGATCGCTGAGTGCAGCGCTGGAGCGGATCCGGGGAGAGGCTGAGGAGGCGGTGCGCTCAGGTGCGGGCCACATCGTGCTGACCGATCAGTACTCGGATGCGGGCAAGGTGGCGATGCCGATGATTCTGGCGACCTCCGCCGTGCATTCGCATCTGACCCGAAAAGGGTTGCGGACCTTCTGTTCGCTGAACGTGCGCTCCGCCGAGTGCGTCGATCCGCATTACTTTGCAGTGCTGATCGGCTGCGGCGCCACCGTGGTGAACGCCTACCTGGCCGAGGATTCGCTGGCCGACCGCATTGATCGCGGGCTGCTGGACGGAAGTCTTACCGAAAATGTCGCCCGCTACCGCGAGGCTATCGACCAGGGTCTGTTGAAGATCATGGCCAAAATGGGGATCTCGGTTGTGTCCTCCTATCGCGGTGGACTGAACTTTGAGGCCGTGGGCCTGTCTCGCGCCATGTGTGCCGAGTATTTTCCGGGCATGACCAGCCGCATTTCCGGCATTGGTGTGACCGGTATCCAGACCAAGGCGGAGGAGATCCACGCCAAGGCCTGGAAGACGCAGGAAGGGATCCTTCCGATCGGCGGTTTCTACAAGGCGCGCAAATCGGGCGAGACCCACGCCTGGGAAGCGACCTCGATGCATATGATGCAGATGGCCTGCAACCGCGCGTCTTACGAGCTGTGGAAGCAGTATTCAGCCAAGATGCAGTCGAACCCGCCGATCCACCTGCGCGACCTGTTGCAGATCAAGCCAATGGGCAACGCTGTGCCGATTGAGGAAGTGGAATCGATCACCTCCATCCGCAAGCGGTTTGTGACCCCGGGCATGTCCTTGGGCGCGCTGAGCCCCGAGGCGCACAAGACGCTGAATGTGGCGATGAACCGCATCGGCGCCAAGTCGGACTCGGGCGAGGGCGGCGAAGATCCAGCGCATTTCGTGCCGGAACCGAACGGCGATAACCCGTCGGCGAAGATCAAGCAGGTGGCCTCGGGCCGGTTTGGCGTCACCGCCGAATACCTCAACCAGTGCGAAGAGCTGGAAATCAAGGTGGCGCAGGGCGCCAAGCCCGGTGAGGGCGGCCAGCTGCCGGGCATGAAGGTCACCGACCTGATTGCCCGCCTGCGCCACTCGACCAAGGGTGTCACCCTGATCTCGCCGCCGCCGCATCACGATATCTACTCGATCGAGGATCTGGCCCAGCTGATCTATGACCTGAAGCAGATCAACCCGCGCTGCAAGGTGACGGTCAAGCTGGTGGCGTCTTCCGGCGTTGGTACCATTGCGGCCGGCGTGGCCAAGGCAAAAGCCGACGTGATCCTGATTTCGGGCCACAATGGCGGCACCGGGGCGTCGCCTGCGACCTCGATCAAATATGCGGGCCTGCCGTGGGAGATGGGCCTGACGGAAGCGCATCAGGTGCTTGCGATGAACAACCTGCGCGAGCGGGTGACCTTGCGCACCGACGGCGGCCTGCGCACCGGCCGCGATATTGTCATGGCCGCAATGCTGGGCGCCGAGGAATACGGCATTGGCACCGCGGCGCTAATCGCTATGGGCTGCATCATGGTGCGCCAGTGCCAGTCCAACACCTGCCCGGTTGGCGTCTGCACCCAGGACGAAGCGCTGCGCGGCAAGTTCACCGGAAATGCGGATAAAGTGGTGAACTTGATCACTTTCTATGCGCAGGAAGTGCGGGAGATCCTTGCCGCCATCGGTGCGCGCTCGCTGGACGAGGTGATCGGCCGCGCCGACTTGCTGACGCAGGTGTCGCGCGGATCGGCGCATCTGGATGATCTGGATCTGAACCCGCTGCTAATCACCGTCGATGGCTCTGCCAGCATCGTCTATAACCGTGACAAGGACCGCAATGCGGTGCCGGACACGCTGGATGCGGAGATCGTGCGCGATGCCGCCCGCTTTTTGCAGGACGGCGAGAAGATGCAGCTGTCTTATGCGGTGCAGAACACCCATCGCACTGTGGGCACCCGCACCTCCAGCCATATCGTGCGCAACTTCGGTATGCGGAACTCGTTCCAGCCGGATCACCTGACGGTGAAGCTGCAAGGGTCTGCCGGGCAGTCGCTGGGCGCTTTTGCAGCACCGGGGTTGAAGCTGGAAGTGTCGGGCGATGCGAATGACTATGTCGGCAAGGGCCTGTCAGGCGGCACCATTGTGGTGCGTCCGCCGCAGGTGAGCCCGCTGAAAGCGTCTGAGAACACCATCATTGGCAATACTGTTCTGTACGGTGCGACGGACGGTTACCTTTTCGCGGCAGGCCGTGCAGGTGAGCGGTTCGGCGTGCGCAACTCGGGTGCCTCGGTTGTAATCGAAGGCTGTGGTGCCTGCGGCTGTGAGTACATGACCGGGGGTGTGGCGGTGATTTTGGGGTCGATCGGCGCCAATTTCGGCGCGGGCATGACCGGCGGAATGGCGTATCTTTATGATCCCGACGGCAAGGCGCAGACCATGATGAACATGGAATCTCTGGTCACCTGCCGGTTGACCATGGCGCATTGGGAAGCGGAGCTGAAAACCCTGATCGCCCGCCACTTGGAGGAAACCGGAAGCCAGAAGGCCGCAGAGATCCTCCAGCACTGGGACATCGAGAAGGCTAATTTCCTGCAGGTTTGCCCGAAGGAGATGCTCGACAAACTCGCGCATCCTGTGATGCAGGAACAGGCGGCTGTTCCGGCAGAGTAAGCCGATCTAAAGACTTGAATACAGACCCCGCAGGCGAATGCTTGCGGGGTTTGCTTTTTGGCGGTTGGTTACCAGGGGCATGCTGGCCTATAGAGGGGCATGGCAAAGGCTGTTGCAAAAAATAAGAGAGCCAAGAGCAGTAAGAAGGCGGCAAAGCTGAAAGTTCAGCCCCTGCGCTGGCTTCGGCGCTGGCTATTGCGGGCGCTTCTGGCCGTGGCGGCGGTGTTCCTTTTCCTTATCCTGCTGTTTTCGGTGGTGAATCCGCCGGTCACCCATACCATCTGGGCTGAGCAGCGCCGTTTGGGTGAGGTCGACCGGATGTGGGTTCCGCTTGAGGAAATCGCCCCGGTGCTGACGCGTTCGGTGGTGGCCGCCGAGGATGCGCAGTTCTGCCGCCACTGGGGTTTTGATGCCCGCGCTATCCAGGCAGCGATTGAGGCGGGCGGCACCCGCGGCGGTTCGACCATTTCGCAGCAAGTGGTCAAGAATGTGTTCCTGTGGCAGGGCCGCAGCTGGCCACGCAAAGTGCTGGAGACGCTGCTGACCCCGGCGGTCGAGGCGGTCTGGAGCAAGAAGCGCATTCTTGAGGTTTATTTGAACGTGGCCGAAATGGATGAGGGAGTATTTGGCGCCGAGGCTGCGGCGCGCAAGTATTTCGGAGTCGGCCCCAACGAGCTCAGCGCGCGGCAGGCGGCGTTGATCGCCGCTGTGCTGCCCGATCCCAAGGACCGCTCCGCCCGCCGCCCCAGCAGATTTGTCCAGCGCCGTGCCGCACAGATTGCCGATGGGGCGGCCACCATTCGCGCAGATGGCCGGGCCGCCTGTTTCGAGGATTGAATCTTTCTGCTGGCCAAGGCATTGCTGGTCCATCCACTGTAATTTTTTGGAGACCCTCTGTAGCCATGGCGCGCCTTTATCACGTTCCCCTGTCCCCGTTTTGCCGCAAGGTGCGGCTGTCACTGGCGGAAAAGAAAATCGAGGTGGAACTGGTCGAGGAGCGCTATTGGGAGCAAGATGCTGATTTCCTGCGCCGCAACCCGGCGGCAAAGATTCCGGTGATCCGGCTGGATGGCAAGATGATGGCCGAAAGCGCGGCGATCTGCGAATATCTGGAAGAAACCCGGCCTGAGCCAGGCTTGATGCCCCGCGATGCGGAGGGCCGCTATGAAATGCGCCGGCTGGTCAGCTGGTTTGATGACAAGTTCCACAGCGAGGTGACCTCGAAGCTGCTGTATGAGCGGGTGAACAAGAAAATCACCGGCGAAGGCTATCCTGACAGCCGCAATGTGAAGGCCGGCGCCAAGGCGATTAAGTACCACCTGGATTACATGGCCTGGTTGCTGGACCACCGGCGCTGGCTGGCGGGGGACATGATGACGCTGGCGGATTTTGCCGCCGCGGCGCATCTATCGTCGCTGGATTATATCTCGGATGTGGATTGGAACCGCTCGGCAGTGGTCAAGGACTGGTACGCCAAGATCAAGTCGCGGCCGGCATTCCGTTCGATCCTGGCGGATCAGGTGCCCGGGTTCCGGCCGCCGCCGCATTACACCGACTTGGATTTCTGATAGGACTTAACAGGGGCGCTGCCCCTCTTGGGCCTTTGGCCCAATTCACCCCGGAGTATTTGGGACCAGAAAGAAGATGAGTGCTGCGTTGAAAGAACGGCTGGTGTCCCAGGCGCTGGCGGAGGGGTTTGTCTCTTGCAGAATATGCCGCCCGTGGAATGTGCCGCAGGTTCCTGCGCGGCTGCAGGCGTTTCTGGACGCTGGATATCACGGGCAGATGGGCTGGATGGCAGAACGGACCGCATGGCGCGGCGATCCGGCGCAGCTGTGGCCCGAAGCGCGTTCGGTGATCATGCTGGCGGAAAGCTATACGCCGGAAGAGGACCCGATGGCGGTTGTGGGGCAATCGGACCGGGGCGCAGTTTCGGTCTACGCTCGCAACAAAGACTATCACGATCTGGTCAAGAAACGGCTGAAGCGGCTGGCGCGCTGGCTGATTTCAGAGGCCGCCGAGCCTTGTGAGGTGAAGGTGTTTGTGGACACCGCGCCGGTTCCGGAAAAAGCGCTGGGCATGGCGGCGGGCCTGGGCTGGCAGGGCAAACACAGCAATCTGGTAAGTCGGGACTGGGGCAACTGGGCCTTTTTAGGGTCTGTTTTTACCACGTTGAAACTGCCTGCGGATGCGGCTGAGCCGGACCGTTGCGGGTCGTGCCGGGCTTGTCTGGACAGCTGTCCGACGGATGCCTTTCCGGCGCCTTACCAGGTTGATGCGCGGCGCTGCATTTCCTATCTCACCATTGAGCACAAAGGGCCGGTAGAGGAAGAACTGCGCGCCAAGCTGGGCAACCGGATCTATGGCTGCGATGACTGTCTGGCGGCCTGCCCCTGGAACAAGTTTGCCGTTGCAGCAAGCGACATGCGTTATGCTGCGCGGGACGAGCTTCGGGCGCCGAAACTAGCGGAACTGGCCGCCTTGGATGATGCGGAGTTCCGGGCGAAGTTTGCTGGTTCTCCTATCAAGCGGATCGGGCGCGACCGGTTTGTACGCAATGTCTTGTATGCGATTGGAAATTCCGGCTTGCCGGAACTGCGAAAGGCGGCGCGGGGCCTGACGCAGGATCCGGATGCAGCGGTGGCAGATGCGGCGGCTTGGGCGGTTCAAAGGCTTTCGTGACGCAAACAGGATGGACGCGGCGCAAATAGGCGTTAGACCCGTTCCGGCGAACAGAAGCGGAAAGGACCAGGCATGGCGCTTTTGCTGGGTGTGGATACAGGCGGAACCTATACAGATGCGGTGCTGGTCCGCGACGAAAAGGAGGTGATCGCCACCGCCAAGTCGCTGACAACGCGCCAGGATCTGGCAATCGGCGTGGGCGGCGCGATCCGCGCGGTGCTGAACCAATCCGGTGTGGCGCCGGAGCAGGTATCGCTGGCCGCACTCTCCACCACGCTGGCCACCAATGCGCTGGTTGAGGGCCAGGGCGGCCGGGTGGCACTGATCTATATTGGGTTTTCCGAAAACGACCTGGACCGGCACGGTCTGAAGGATGCCCTGAAGGGCGACCCGGCGCTGGTGCTGGCGGGCGGTCACACCTATGCGGGCAGTGAGGCGGCACCGCTGGATGCTGGGGCCCTGGAAGCGTTCTTGCAAACCGAAGGGCCGGGGGTGACGGGGTTTGCGGTGGCTGGTGTTTTTGCCACCCGCAACCCGGCGCATGAGATTGAGGCCGCACGTATTATCCAGGAAATGACTGGTGCGCCGGTGACCTGTTCGCACCAGTTGTCGGCCAAGCTGAATGGCCCCAAGCGGGCGGTGACAGCGGTGCTGAATGCGCGGCTGATCGGGATGATCGACCGGCTGATCGGCCGGGCGCAGGACACGCTGCGGGATCTGGGCATCGAGGCCCCGATGATGGTGGTGCGCGGTGATGGGGCGCTGATGAGCGGCGAACAGGCTCGGGAGCGGCCGATTGAAACGATCCTGTCGGGGCCCGCGGCATCGATCGTGGGCGCGCGTTGGATGACAGGTGTTGAGCATGCGCTGGTCAGCGACATTGGCGGCACCACCACCGATGTGGCGCTGATCAAGGATGGCAAGCCGGCGATTGATCCGGCAGGCGCGCGGGTCGGCGCGTTCCGCACCATGGTAGAGGCGGTGGCGATGCGCACCACAGGCCTTGGCGGTGACAGCCAGGTGCATCTGACCACCAGCGGCCTCGCGGGCGGTTTGACGCTTGGCCCGCGCCGCGTGGTTCCGGTCTCGCTGATCGCCTCGGAGGCGCCGGAAGTGGTGCATGCAGCGCTGGACGCGCAATTGCGTGCCAGTACCATCGGCGAGCATGACGGGCGATTTGTTCGCGCGGTGCCGGGCGTGCCGGTCGCGGGCCTCAGCGAGCGGGAGGCGGGACTGCTGGCGCGGATCGGGATGCATGTGCATCCTCTGGGGCAAATCTTGCGCACCCGGATGGAGCATGGCTCGCTGAACCGGCTGGTGGATCGCGGGCTGGTGCAGGTGTCGGGGGTGACGCCGTCAGATGCCAGCCACGTTCTGGGCCGGGCTGATGCCTGGGATCGGGAAGCGGCGGAGAAGGCGCTGACGGTTTTCGCTCGCCGCCGGGTGGGCAGCGGCGACATGGTGGCAAAGGATGCCGCGGGGCTGGCGCAGATGATCATCGATCAGCTGACCGAACAAACCGCTCTGACCCTGTTAGAGTCTGCTTTTTCTGAAGAAACCGAGAGTTTCGGCCTGCCAGAAAACGAGTTGGCGCGGCATGTGTTGATGCAGCGCGCGCTGGCGGGTCACCGCGGGTTGGTTGCGATGCAAGCATCGGTGAATGTGGATGTGGTGGGGCTTGGCGCCTCTGCGCACAGTTACTACCCCGCGGTGGGCGAGCGGTTGCACTGCAACATGATCCTGCCCGAGCATGCAGGGGTCGCCAATGCGATTGGCGCCGTAGTCGGCAGGATCACTATGCGGCGCAGCGGAACCGTGACCGTCCCCGCTGAGGGCAAATTCCGCGTCCATCTCGAAAGCGGGCCGGTGGATTATCAAGCATCCGGCGAGGCGCTGAATGCGTTGGAGGCGGCCCTTGCCGCGGAGGCGCGCGGCGCGGCGGAAGAGGCCGGCGCGAAAGATATCCATGTGCATGTGGAGCGTGATATACGCACGGCGCAGGTGGAGGCGCGGGAGGTGTTTGTCGAAGGCACGCTGACAGTAGAAGCCAGCGGGCGCCCGCGGGTGGCGCACGGTTGAAGGCGGTTAGAGTGAAGCGGGTTTTGCAGGAAAATCCGCTGCCTCCGGCGGGGATACTTTTGACCGGAAAGACGGCGTTGACCGGGACAGATGCCGCGCAAGAAAAGCCCCGCCGGTACGGGCGGGGGATGAAAGTGCCTATGTTTGGCTCTATTCCGCAGCAGCGCCCCGTTTAGGCAGCACCCAATCGGGGCGCGCGAAATGGCAGGTATAACCGCCCGGCAGCCGCTGCAGGTAGTCCTGGTGCTCGGGCTCGGCTTCCCAGAAATCGCTCTGGGATTCCAATTCGGTGACAACCTTGCCGGGCCAGATACCGGAGGCATCGACATCGGCTATCGTGTCCTCGGCCACAGCCTTTTGGACCTCATCCGTATAATAGATCGCCGAGCGGTAGCTGGCGCCCAGATCATTGCCTTGACGGTTCAGCGTGGTCGGGTCGTGGATCTGGAAAAAGAACTCCAGTATCTCCCGGTATGACGTGACGGCAGGGTCGAAGATGATCTCGATGCCTTCGGCGTGGGTACCGTGGTTCTTGTAAGTGGCGTTGGGGACATCGCCGCCAGTATAACCGACGCGGGTGCTGATGATGCCGGGACGCTTGCGGATCAGTTCCTGCATGCCCCAGAAACAGCCGCCTGCCAGGACGGCGCGTTCAGTTGTGCTCATTTTCCGGCCTCCACTTGATTGATGTAGGCGCCATAGCCCTCTGCTTCCATATCGTCCAGGTGGACAAAGCGCAGCGACGCCGAGTTGATGCAGTAGCGCAGGCCGCCGCGGTTCATCGGACCGTCGGGGAAGACATGGCCGAGGTGGCTGTCGCCATGGGTGGAGCGGACTTCGGTGCGGATCATGCCGAGGGTGCGGTCCTCCAGCTCCTGCACATGCGCGGTCTCAATAGGTTTGGTGAAGCTGGGCCAGCCGCAGCCGCTCTCGTATTTGTCCGAGGAGGCAAACAGCGGTTCGCCCGATACGATGTCCACATAAATGCCCGGCGCCTTGTTGTGCAGCAGCTTGCCGGTACCGGGACGCTCGGTGCCCGCATTCTGGGTCACATAATATGCTTCCTCCGAAAGGGCGGCAATGGCGTCCGGCGTCTTGGTGTATTTGGTCATGGTGTCCTCCCGCCTGTTCGCGTTGCTGCAGAACATGGGGTGTGCGGGTGCAAATGCAAAGCCCTGTTTCAGGCGGCTCGCAAAGCCGTGTGCCGGGGGGGGCTGGTCAGGTGGCGAAGGCGCCGGCCAGATCTCCGGACAGGTCGAACTCTGTCAGCACCCGGGCGCGGGCCGCCGGCGACATTTTGCGGGCGGTTTTCTCGACGATGCGCTGCACCTTGTCCGCCGGGTGTTTGGCGGCGAAGGGGGCAAAATACCACTTCAGGAAGACAAAGCAAATGATGTCCTCCAGTGCCTGCACCTGATCGTCGCGCTTAATGCCTTCCTTGCGCAGCATCCTGGCGGCGGCGTCTGTATCGTCTGGGCCATAGCCTGCCTCCTGCATCAGGTCTGTGACCACCCGAACATGGTGTTCAGCTTCGGCCTTGCGCCAGGCGAGATAGCCGGCGCGGCCTTCAGGGAAGCTGCTGCGTTGCAGCTTCCAGCGTTCCACATGCTGGCCGCGGGCGGCGATCTGCAGTGCGTCAGGCGCATCGGGGAACAGGCGCAGCTGCTGTTCGCTCATACGTTGGCCGTAAAGCAGTGCGGCGGGCTGCCCGTCTTCCTGGTTGGGATCCTGGGTGTTGGCGGCGTCGATGGCCGCAAGCACTTTGGTCAATTGCGCGCTCATGCCGCGTCCTCCTGCTGGGTCTCTGTGGATCAGAGTAAAGCGGAAGCGCGGACCGTTGCAACGGTCCGCGCGCCGTCCGGCGTGCCGGGCCCAACCGGCATAAACCGGCGTCAGCCCGGTTTTGCCACGCGGGACAGGTCCGTTGGCGGCGCGGCGGGCTGGCGGGCAAGCTGAACAGCGAGAATACCAACAGTGACAATGGCCACGCCCAGCACATCCATCGGACCGAGTTTTTCACCCAGCAATACACTGGCCACGGCGACACCAAAAACCGGGTTGAGGAAGTGGAAGGTGGCGGCCTGCACCGCGCCGATGCGGTTTAGCAGCATCACCCAGATAAGGGTGGCCATCAGGCCCGGCACCACTGTGGTATATGCAAAGGCCAGCGTCAGCCGCAGGGTGGGGCGAACAAAAATCTCCTCGGTCAACGGGGCGGCCGCAAATAGGATGGCGGAGCCGATTAGCATCTGCAGCCCCACCACCATCATGAAGTTGCCACCTGACGTGGCGCCGCGCAGGGCAAGCGTCGCCGCGGTCAGCGCCAGTACGCCTATCACGCAGAGGAATACCCCGAACATGTCGACGCCGGCACTAAGACGGGTGCCCATGATCATTGCCACGCCGAGGATGCCTGCCGCCAGCCCGGCATAACCTAGCGGGCGCAGACGTTCACCGAACAACGCCCAGCCCGCCAGCGCGACCAGCAACGGCATGGTGGAGGCGATGATCGCGGCCAGCGAGGCCTCGATCCACTGCATGGCAACGAAGTTCAGGCCCAAATATAGGGCGTTCTGGCAGATGCCGAAGATCACTGTGGCGCGCCACTGGCCCGGCGTCAGCCGCCAGTTTTGACCGATGGCACGGGCAATGGCGACGCCGATCAGGCCGGAAATCAGGAACCGGACGGCAAGCGAGAACAGCGGTGAGGCATCCTGCACGATGATCCGTGCTGACGTGAAGGCCGAAGACCACATCAGGGCAAAAGCCAACCCCATGGCAATGGCGCGTCCATCCATCGTGATTTCCTCTCTGTTGCTGCGGACTTTCCGGACATTGTGCCAGAGGGTCAAGGCATGTCAGTTCAGCCTGGCCGCAAAAATCTGCCAGCTGGCGGTGGCAAAGGCGGCGGCAAAGACCGCCTCGAATCCGCGGCGCAGGCGCAGATACATCCGGGCGGCTGCGGCGCTGGAGAACAACAGTGCGTACCCATGGAAGATCAGCGCGCTTTGAACTGCAATAGCGCCCATGACGGTCAGCAGCTCCGACAGCGGGCTGCCGGGCGGCAGAACAATGGCATACAGGGCGCCGAAAAATAGCGCCGCCTTGGGGTTGGTCAGGTGCAGCGCCAGCCCCTTGGCATAAGCGACGCGCAAGGCAGGTGTTGGTGCTGTGCGCAGTACTGGAGTTTTAGGAGACAGGGCTGAGCGGGCTGACCGAACCGCGAGATACATCAGGTATCCGGCCCCGATGTACCGGACGGCTTCAAATAGCCAGGCATTGGCCAGCATCACTGCACCAAGGCCGAAAGCGGCCGAAACAGACCAGATCAACGAGCCGGAGCAAACTCCTGCGGCCAGTGCCAGCCCCGGTTTGCGGCCATGCTGCATCGCGGTGCCTGCAATGGTGAGCGTGGCGGGGCCAGGGGTGGCGGCGCCCAAAAACGCCGCGCCAAGGATCAGCGTCAGGTTCACGTCAGTCATGCGGCAGCCCTCCTCCGGCGTGACGGCAGGGTGCGCTTGAAGAGCGGTGTTGGCAAGCAGCAACGCTGCCACCGCGGGCGAAGCTTTCCCGCAGCCGGAAAACACCCGGGCAAAAGAAAAGGGCCGCCCGCGAAGGGCAGCCCTGGAACCGTCTGGCTGTTAGCTGGTATCAGCCGTTCACACTGTCTTTCAGCGCCTTTGCGATGGTCATTTTCACCACTTTGTCAGCTTCTTTGGTAAACTTCTCGCCGGTGGCCGGGTTGCGCACTTCGCGCTCGGGACGCTCGCGGCAGTAGATCTTGCCGACGCCCGGCAGGGTCACGGCACCGCCGCCCGACACTTCGCGGGTGATCAGCGAGCAGACCGCTTCCAGGGCGGAACCTGCGACTTTTTTGTCGCTACCCATTTCTTCCGCCAGAGCGGCAACAAGCTGGGTTTTGGTCATCGGTTTGGACATTCTTCGTCTCCTTAAACTGCCCGAACTCTGGGGCCTCATCGCCGGATATTATCGTTATGTTGTATGATAACACAACTTATTGTGGGCGCCGGGCAGGCGAAAACAGGCTTTTTTTCTAGGAAAACTGCAAAAATCGCCTTAGAGAAAGGCCGTTTCATCGAACGAGCGCAATTTCCGGCTGTGTAACCGCTCCAGAGGCATTCCGCGCAGGCGCTCCATCGCTCTTATGCCGATTTGCAGATGCCGTGCAACCTGTGTCCGGTAAAAGTCCGAGGCCATGCCCGGCAGCTTGAGCTCCCCATGCAGCGGTTTGTCGGAGACGCACAGAAGCGTGCCATAAGGCACCCGGAAGCGGTAGCCGTTGGCGGCGATGGTCGCGCTTTCCATATCCAGCGCAACGGCGCGGGATTGGGACAGGCGCTGTACCGGGCCGGACTGGTCGCGCAATTCCCAGTTGCGGTTGTCGATGGTGGCGACGGTTCCGGTGCGCATGATCCGTTTGAGGTCAAAACCTTCGTACTCTGTGATTTCGGCCACGGCTTCCTCGAGTGCGACCTGGATTTCCGCTAGTGCCGGAATTGGTGTCCAGACCGGCAGGTCGTCATCCAGCACATGGTCTTCGCGCAGATACCCATGCGCCAGGACAAAGTCACCCAGTGCCTGGGTGTTCCGAAGGCCAGCGCAATGGCCCACCATCAGCCAGGCATGCGGCCGCAGGACCGCGATGTGGTCGGTTGCGGTTTTCGCGTTTGAGGGGCCGACGCCGATATTGACCAGGGTGATGCCGCCGCCGTCCGGCCTTTTCAGGTGGTAGGTCGGCATCTGCGGCAACTTGCCCACGGCGGGAATGGGGGTGGTGTGGTCGGTGATCTCGTGATCGCCGGTACTGACAAAGCTGGTGTAGCCAGTGCCCGGATCCGCCAGCTGGGAGCGGGCGTAGGCTTCAAATTCGGCGACATAGAATTGGTAGTTGGTGAATAGCACGTGGTTCTGGAAATGCTCGGCGCTGGTGGCGGTGTAATGGCTGAGCCGGGCCAGAGAGTAATCAATGCGCTGAGCGGTGAACAACGCCAGCGGGCCAGTGCCGTTGGCGGGCTGGTAGGTGCCGTTGACGATGTCATCATTGGTGGTGGAGAGATCCGGCACGTCAAAGACGTCGCGCAGGGTGAACCCGGCAGCACCGTCCTGCGGCACTGTCAACTCTGGGCGCGAGGCGACTGCAAAATGCACTGGGATCGGAGTGTCGGAGACATCGATTGTCACCGGCTGGCCGTGGTTGCGAATGAGCAGGGTGATCTGCTGGATCAGGTAATTGCGGAACAGGTCCGGCCGGGTCACTGTGGTCGCGTAGGTGCCAGGGGCGGACACATGGCCAAAGCTGAGCCGGCTGTCCACCTGCGCAAAGGAAGAGGTGGTGATGCGGATTTCCGGGTAGTAGGCGCGGATGCGCTGATTGTCCGGCGCCCCGTCGGCCGTCGCCCTGGTGAATTCATCACAGATGAAACCGGTGGCCTGATTGTACAGCAACTCCAACCGGTCAACCGCTTCGGTTGCGTCGTTGAATGTTTCGGTTGGCGGGTGGCCAGGGTGTTTTGTTGTTATCATTGAACAGGCTCGATCACCGGGATTTTCTGGAAAGTGCGCACGTCGACTAGACCAAGGTCGGAAATCCTGAGCTCCGGGATCACCACCAGGGCCAGCAACGAGTGCTGCATATAGGCGTTGTTCAGGCTGCAGCCACAGGCCGCCATCGCCTCCATCATGATCTGCGCCTTGGCAGCCACTTCGGTTGCCGGGCTGTCGGACATCAGGCCGGCAATCGGCAGCTCCACCAGGGCCAGTTCGTTGCCGTCCTTGTAAAGGGTAATGCCGCCGCCCACTTGGGCCAATCGGTTGGCCGCCAGCGCCATCTGTTCACGGTCGGTGCCGGCCACGATCATATGGTGGCTGTCATGCGCCACGGTTGAGGCCATTGCCATTCTGCCGGTGTAGCCAAAGCCCGAGACAAAGGCGTTGGTGACGCCGCCGGTGGCGCGGTGGCGCTCGACCAGCGCGATCTGGCAGATGTCGCCAGTGCCTTCGACCAGTCCGTTGCGCACCGGAAGTTCCGCCTGCAGCGCCTTGGTTGGAGCCTGGTTTTCCACCACGCCGATCACATTGGCGGTGACCGTATTGGCGCCTTCGGGGGCGGCAAGTTCAAAGTCTTTTGCCGTAAGTTCGTGACCCAGACGTACGGTGCCACGGGCGCTGGCAGGCCAGTTGTAATGCGGGCATTCGACCTTAATAGTGCCAGATTCCGCAACGATCCGGCCGCGCGCGACCACTACTTCGATGGGCAGTTCGGCAAGGCTGGAAGTCAGGATCAGATCGGCGCGGCGGCCAGGTGTGATTGAACCGATTTCGCGCTCCAGCCCGAAATGGGTGGCGGTGTTGATAGTGGCCATCTGCAGTGCGATGACGGGATCGCAGCCGCAGGCAATGGCGTGGCGCACCACCCGGTTCATATGGCCGTCATTGACAAGGGTACCGGAGTGGCAGTCGTCTGTGCAAAGTATGAAATTGCGCGGATCGAGACCCTTTTCCGTCACAGCGGTAATCTGGCTTTCGACGTCGTACCAGGCAGAGCCCAGCCGCATCATCGACCGCATCCCCTGGCGGACACGGGCGACGGCGTCGGCCTCGCAGGTGCCCTCATGGTCATCCGCCGGTCCGCCAGCCACATAGGCGGCGAAGTCAGGGCCGAGATCAGGGGAGGCATAATGGCCGCCAACGGTTTTGCCCGCGCGCTGGGTGGCGGCAATTTCAGCCAGCATCTTGGGGTCGGCACCCGCGACGCCGGGGAAGTTCATCATTTCGCCCAGCCCTATGATGCCGGGCCAGTTCATCGCCTCTTCCACGTCTTCGGGCGAAATCTCATGCCCTGTGGTTTCCAAGCCTGGCGCAGAGGGCGCGCAGGAGGGCATTTGGGTGAAGATATTGACGGGCTGCATCAGCGCCTCGTCATGCATATAGCGCACGCCGTCCAGCCCCAGCACGTTGGCGATCTCATGCGGGTCGGTGAACATGCTAGTGGTGCCATGCGGGATCACTGCGCGGGCAAATTCCGCCGGCGTCAGCATGCCGGATTCAATATGCATGTGCGCATCGCACAGGCCTGGGATCATGTAACGGCCCTTGGCCTCGATGATCTGTGTTTCGGGGCCGATGCAATATGTAGCATCCGGCCCGACGTAAGCGAAACGGCCGGCCACGATGGCAATATCATGGTCCGGCAGCAGCTCGCGGGTGTGCACATTGGCCCAGATGCCCTGACGGATCACCGTATCGGCAGGCATACGTCCTGCGGCAACATTGATCAGTTTCGGGGCGGTCTCGGGCCAGCTAGGGAAATTCTGCTCTGACATGATCCAATTGTTCTGATTGCAGCCGGGAAGGCAAGGGGCTTGGGGCAATTGCCACCAAACCTTCATCTTTTCAGATGCAAAGGTGCCGAAGCCCGGCGCTTTTGGCATTGCCGGACCTGCAGATTCCGGGAAACATTGGGCTATGGACTATGAGAACGCAGATGCAGACAGTTTCGGACGCTCCCTGCGCGGGATCGGGCTGAACCTGCTGGTGCGGGATGTTCCGGCTGAAATTGCCTTTTTAGAGACTGTCTTTTCAATGAAAGGGTATCAGGTGAGTAAGGATTTTGCCATCGTGACCTACGGCGGACAGGTGTTTCAACTGCACAGCGACGGCACCTATGCCGAAAATCCACTGCTGGCTCTTTTGCCGGAAAACCCGCCGCGCAGCGCCGGGGTGGAGATCCGGCGGTATGACAGCGACCCGGATAAAACTGCGGCTCGGACAGAGGCCTTGGGCCATACTATACTTCAGCAGCCCGCGGATAAGCCGCACGGTCTGCGGGAGGCGTATATCATGTGTGAAAACGGTTATGCCTGGGTGCCAAGCAGGCTCAAGGGGTAAGCGGCGGGAAATCCTCCCCTTCCGCTGGGGCGGCCTCCGGTCCATGCTGGGCCGAACCGCAGCAAATTTGCGAAGGACCGCTGATGCACGCTATCGCCGAAACGAATGCCTTGGTTGAGGAGGGCATTCTGACACCGGATCAGGCCCGCGAAATCGAGGCCCGCTCGCGCGAGGTGATGGTGTCGCTGGCAGTCAATGCGATTCTGTGTTTCGGCATCATCGCGGCCACGGCGGGGTTCATCTTCTGGCTGGCAGATCCGCTAGCCGTAGCTGTCACCGGTATACTTATGCTGGGCGGCGGTTTGGCGGTGCTGGCGCGCGGCAAGGAGATGCTGCGGATGTTCGGAAATTCCGCCACTCTGATCGGCGCCGGGATGCTGATGGGCGGCGCCGGTATCGAGCTTGCAGACAAATACGAGGACTTTGCCGGCTGGGTGATGCTGCCTGCCGGCGCATTGGTGGCAGTGATCTGCGTTTGGCGCTGGCGGAACGGGGCCTGGTCCACTGGATTTGTATTGGGGATGATCCTGCTGATGGGGCTTGCGATGCATCTGGCCGGGATCGAACTGCTGCTGCAGCAGTATGAAATAGGCTCGCCGGCCCGAAACTTCGTGCTGCTCTATTACGCTCTGGCACTTGGTCTGGCTGGCTGGCAGGTGGATGTGCGCTTTGTCACTGCGCTGGCGATTGCGCCTTTTGCCCAGATGCTGGAAACCGGCACCGGCTATTTTCACGCGGCCTATGTTTTCTATTCGCCGGAAACGACCCTGACAATCTTGCAGATGGTCCTGCTGATTCTGCTGTGCGTCTCCGGCGCAGCGCGGCTGGCTGAGCGTGACGCGCGGCATTTGCGTGTTCTGGCGATCCTGGGGTTTGTGGTCGCGAACCTCTGTGCCCTGGTTGGCTCGCTGTGGGGCGATGTGGTGGGCGAAACCGTCTGGGGGCCGGGAGATCACAGATACGGGTATGACAATTGGGAAGCTTATATAGAAGCACGCAGGATTTTTCGGGAAAGTGCGCTTGTCATTTCCGAGGGCGTCTATTCAGTGCTTTGGGCAGCAATTCTGGCGGCGGTGATCTTCTGGGCGGCGCGGCGCCACCAGCGCGGGCTGTTCAATGCAGCGCTGACTTTTGCCGCCATCCATGCCTACACGCAGATGTTTGAATCCTTTGCCGATGAGCCGCTGGCCTATGTGATCGGCGGTCTGGCGGCGATTCCGTTGGCCTGGGGGCTTTGGAGGCTGAACCAGTGGATGGCCGTCACGCCGGCCTAGCTACTGTTGCGCAAGGCACGCGGGGTGGTTCCGAACTCAGCCTTGAAGGCCCGTGTAAGCGCGCTAGGGTCGTCATAGCCGCAGCGCAAGGCAATTTCCGAGACGCTCAATACAGTTTCTAACACAAGCTTTCTGGCGTGTATCAGCCTTAGCCGCCGGTAGACCGCCTGCGGTGTCGCCCCCAGTTCGGCCTTCATTCGCGCCTCTAGATCCTTTTGGCTGCGGCCTGCCTTTCTGGCCACGGCAGCAATCGGCAAAGGCATCTCCAGATTGGCCTGCATCACCGCAACTGCGCGGGCCACGGATTTGCCGCGCACAAGGATCGGGTCCTGAGTTTCTGTTGCCTCGGGCGCCATGAACAGCGTGGCCACCTCCAGCCGAAGTGCGGCACCATGCTGATCCCCGATCAGTTCCATCATGGTGTCAAAGGCCGCCAGAGCGCCGGTGCAAGTGATGCGGTTGCCGTCCCAGACTTGCCGTGCGCGTTCCGCCTGCACGTCCGGGAAGGCCTCGGTGAAACGGCTGAGCTCTTCCCAGTGAATGGTCGCGCGCCGCGCCTCCAGAAGACCGGCCTGCGCCAGCAGCCAGGCGCCGGTATCGAAGCCGGCCAAAGCCTTGTACCGCAGGGCGGCAGACTTCAGCGCGCGGGCGGTGGCAACCGTAGCATGGCGCAGGAAATCGTAGGACGGCATGGCAATCAGCAGGTCGCCGCTACAATCTGCCAGCCGTCCATGCGCCCGCACTTCCATCCCCGATGATGAAACTGCCGGACCGCCGTCGAGAGTCAGGAACCGCCAAGCATAGACCTGCCGCCCGGCGAATGTGTTGGCGGCGCGCAGAGGCTCCACCGTATTGGCCAGGCAATGGGCCGAGAAGGCATCGAACAGCAGCACATCCAGTTGCTGCGCCGCAGCGTCAGGATTTATCCAACTTCGCATGAAAAACTCTAACTCTGCATGATGTATGCGCGCAAGCCGCTTAACCTGATCCGCAACAGATTTGCGAAGGAAGACCGCCATGCAGTTCGGGATGACCGAAGAACAATCGATGATCGTCGAGACCACCCGCGCCTTTGTGGAAAAGGAGCTGTATCCGCATGAGGCCGAGATTGAGCGCAGCGGCCATTTGGATATGGACGTGATCCGCGATGTGCAGAAGAAAGCGATGGAAGCGGGCCTCTATGCGGCCAATATGCCTGAGGAAGTCGGCGGAGCCGGCCTCGATACGCTGACCTGGCTGCTGTATGAAAAGGAACTGGGCCGCGCCAATTACGCGCTGCACTGGACCGGGGTGGCGCGGCCGTCGAACATTCTGCTGGCGGGTACCGAGGAGCAGAAGGAAGAATACCTGTTTCCTTGCATGAAGGGTGAGAAATGGGACTGCCTGGCAATGACCGAGCCGGATGCAGGATCGGATCTGCGCGGCATGAAGGCGACCGCCCGTAAGGATGGCGGCGACTGGATCCTGAACGGCACCAAGCATTTCATCAGTCACGCCGACATTGCCGATTTTGCCATCTGCTTCATGGCGACCGGCGTTGAAGATACCCCGCGCGGGCCGAAGAAAAAGATCACCGCGTTCTTTGTCGACAAGGGCACGCCGGGGTTCGAGGTGCGCGATGGTTACGGCAACGTCAGCCACCGCGGATACACCAACGCGGTGCTGGAGTTCGACGATTGCCGCCTGCCGTCCTCTGCGATCCTGGGCGAAGTCGACAAGGGGTTCGAGGTTGCCAACACCTGGCTGGGCGCCACCCGGCTGCAGGTGGCCGCCACTTGCCTGGGCCGGGCTGAACGCGCGTTGCAGCATTCGGTGGAATATGCCGCTGAACGCAAGCAGTTCGGTCAGCAGATCGGCAAGTTCCAGGGCATCTCATTCAAGCTCGCCGATATGGCACTGGAGTTAAAGGCGGCAAACCTGCTGACCTGGGAGGCCGGCTGGAAGTTTGATCAAGGCACTGTCACCGAGAGCGACATGTCGATGGCCAAGCTGAAAGCGACCGAGATGCTGGCCTTTGTCGCCGATGAGGCAATTCAGATTCACGGCGGCATGGGCCTGATGGACGAACTGCCGCTGGAACGCATCTGGCGGGACGCCCGGGTCGAGCGTATCTGGGAAGGCACCAGTGAAATCCAGCGGCACATCATCAGCCGCGAGATGCTGCGCGCCGTCGGAGGCTGAGCCATGACTCAAACCGGGAAACCCAGGGTCACAATTACCTATTGCATCGGCTGCAACTGGCTATTGCGGGCGGGCTGGATGGCGCAGGAGCTGCTGCAGACCTTCCAGGATCAGTTGGGCGGGGTAACTTTGGTTCCCGGAGATTTAGGGGGGATCTTTGAGATCCATGTTGATAAGGAGCTGATCTGGGAACGCAAACGGGACGGCGGCTTTCCTGATGTGAAAGAGCTGAAGACCCGTGTGCGCGACCGGATCAATCCTGAACAAGACCTCGGCCATCTGGACCGTGGCAAGACCGGTGAATAAGATCAAATGCAGTCTCTAAACAGGCTTTTCCGCCCGAAATCCATTGCTGTGATTGGCGGCGGCGCATGGTGCCGTCTGGTGATCGAGCAATGCCGGAAGATGGGTTTTGAGGGCACCATCTGGCCCGTCCACCCCAAGGCAGACGAGGTCGCGGCCCTGCCTGCCTTCAAGGATGTGGACAGCCTGCCGGAAGCGCCGGATGCGGCCTTCATCGGGGTGAACCGCTTTGCCACCATCAAGGTGGTGCGGGCGCTGTCGGCACGCGGTGCCGGCGGGGCAGTGTGCTTTGCCTCCGGTTTCCTGGAGGCTGCCGCTGAGGATGCCGAAGGCGCGGACCTGCAGGCACAGCTCCTGGAAGCAGCGGGCGAGATGCCCTTCCTCGGCCCCAACTGTTATGGCTTCATCAATTATCTGGACGGCGCGCTGTTGTGGCCGGACCAGCATGGGGGCACGCGGGTGGAGAAAGGCGTGGCGCTGGTCACCCAAAGCTCCAACATTGCCATCAACCTGACCATGCAGAAACGCGGGCTGCCGGTCGCATATGCGGTGACCGCAGGCAATCAAGCGCAATCCGGCATTGCCGCGATTGGCGAAGCCCTGCTGGAAGATGACCGCGTCACCGCACTTGGCCTGCACATCGAAGGGTTCGGAGATTTGCGTGCGCTGGAGGCTTTGGCAGCACGCGCCCGTGAACTCGGAAAGCCGGTGGTGGCGCTGAAGGTGGGCAAATCAGCCGAGGCCCAGGCCGCAACTGTTTCTCATACCGCCTCGCTTGCAGGCGGTGACGCGGGGGCCGGGGCTTTGCTCTCCCGTCTCGGTATCCCGCGTCTGGATGATCTGCCGTCCTTTCTGGAGACGCTGAAACTCTTGCACGTGACGGGTCGGCTGCCTTCGAACCGGATTGCAACCATCAGCTGCTCAGGCGGCGAGGCAAGCCTGGCCGCAGATACCGGCCATGCGCGCAATGTTGAGTTCCCGGCGCTGAGCGAACGGCAGAAGACCGACCTGCGTGAGGCGCTTGGGCCGATGGTGGCCCTGGCAAATCCGCTCGACTACCACACCTATATCTGGCGGGACGCCGAGGCGATGACCCGGGCGTTTTCTGCGATGATGGACCCGCAGTTGGCGATGACGATGCTGATCGTGGACTTCCCGCGCGAAGACCGCTGTGATGCATCCGACTGGGAATGCACCATTCAGGCGGCCATTGGCTCGCGCGAGCAGACCGGCGCCAACGTCGGTCTGGTGGCGACTTTGCCGGAGCTGATGCCCGAGGATGTAGCGGCCCGGCTGATGGCAGCGGGTGTGGTACCCTTTTGCGGTCTCAGTGAGGCGATTTCGGCGTGTGAGGCCGCGAGTCTGCCGCAGCCGCCAGCCCCGGCGCCGCTGCTGCTGCCGACGCCCGTGGTGGAACCCGATTTGGTGCCCGAAGCGGAGGCCAAACGGCAGCTTGCAGACTATGGGTTGCGTATACCGCGCTTCAAACGTGCTGCCTCGGCGACCAATGCGCGGGCGGTGGCGGTGGATGTCGGCTTCCCCGTTGTTCTGAAAGGCGAGGGCCTAGCCCATAAGACCGAAGCCGGAGCGGTCGCGCTGAATCTGACATCTGGTCAGGAGGTAAGCGATGCAGCCTTCAACATGCCGGCTTCGCGGTTCCTCGTTGAAGAAATGGTCACTGGTGCAGTTGCGGAACTGCTGATCGGTGTGGTCAAGGATCCGGCGCATGGCTTTGTCATGACGCTGGCCGCAGGCGGCACCCTGACCGAGCTGATGGAGGACAGCGCCTCCTTCCTGCTGCCGGCTTCGGATGCGGAGATCAACGCGGCGCTCAACGCTCTGCGAATCGCCAGGCTGCTGGATGGCTACCGGGGCGCCCCGGCGGCGGACCGTGAAGCGGTTCTGCGGGCAATCCGTGCGGTGGAGGCCTATGTGACGGAAAACGCACTGGGTCTGGAAGAGATCGAGATCAACCCGCTTCTCTGCACGCCGTCTGACGCCGTTGCGGCAGATGCGCTGATGAGGCGGAAATACTAAGGCTTCGGCCGCAAACATGAACGGTACTGCCCGTGCCAGGAGGAACTGAGATGACCGAGAGCCCCGTGAAAACCCGCCGCGACGGCGCCATTCTGGAAGTGACCTTGGACCGGCCCAAGGCCAATGCCATCGACCTTCAGACCAGCCGGGTCATGGGTGAAGTGTTCCGTGATTTCCGGGATGATCCGGAACTGCGGGTCGCAATTCTGACCGGTGGCGGAGAGAAATTCTTCTGCCCTGGCTGGGATCTGAAAGCCGCAGCTGACGGAGATGCTGTGGACGGCGACTACGGCGTCGGCGGTTTCGGCGGGCTGCAGGAGCTGCGCGATATGAACAAGCCGGTGATTGCCGCCGTGAACGGAATCGCTTGCGGCGGCGGGCTGGAGCTGGCTTTGTCAGCGGATATGATCATTGCCGCCGATCACGCGACCTTTGCATTGCCGGAAATCCGCTCCGGAACCGTGGCGGATGCGGCCAGCGTGAAATTACCCAAGCGTATTCCCTATCACATTGCGATGGAGCTGCTGCTTACGGGCCGTTGGTTTGATGCCGAAGAGGCGAACCGCTGGGGTCTGGTGAATGAAATCGTGGCGGCGGATCAGCTGATGGACCGGGCCTGGGAGCTGGCGCGGTTGCTCGCCTCCGGTCCGCCGCTGGTCTATGCGGCGATCAAGGAGGTGGTGCGCGACGCTGAGGATTCTAAATTCCAGGACGCCATGAACCGGATCACCCGGCGGCAGCTGCAGACGGTGGATGTGCTCTATGGGTCCGAGGACAATCTGGAAGGCGCCCGCGCCTTTGCTGAAAAACGCGATCCGGTCTGGAAGGGGCGCTGACGCAGCGCGCCGTCAGGCGCGCTGCCAGGCCTAAGGCTGCGGATGGCATCGCAGATGCCGCGCGACGGCGCGAGAGCCCTGCCTGTTTCAGATACACCCGAAGTTGCCGCTGCCCAGTTGCGCCCGGCGCCGCGCTTTGCGCGGCGTTTGGGGCTTCGCCCGTTCAATGGCGAACTGGCACAAGGGCGCTATTCCTTTTGAAACAGCGCAACCAGGGCGGTGTCGTTCTTGTGTGTGCCTGATGCTCCGCAGTCATAGATGCGCAGTTCAGGCAGAGTCAGCCCCGTGAACCATTGACCGCGCAGCAGCCGGTCGAAGGCTTCAGTAAACCCCGCCTTGTTGTATGATCCGGCGTTCACAGACAGCGCAAACCAGGCATCAGCTGCGGCCAGCCGCAACAGGGCCGGCAGGACCTCGGGGCCGAGGTGGCCAAAAGTGAAAGTGCCGGACGAAACCACGCCGCGGCAACTGTTGTGCGGCACCGGGATACCTTCCAGAAGATCGGCCTCAATCACGTCGCGGTAGACGTCCTTGCGCAAGGCTTCGGCCAGCATGGCGGCGCTCAGGTCGGTGGCGTCGATGGGGCCGACCCCAAGCAGCTGCAGCGCCTGGCCGCAGAGGCCGGTGCCTTCACCCATGTCCAGCAACGGGCTTTTTCCCCGGTGGCGAAATCCTGATCCTAAGAGCCTGCCCAATCCGCATAGAGCCGTCGCGAATCATCGGGCGTGCTCAGCGCATAGGCATCAGACAGGCCGGGTGTATGTTTTTTCATCGGGTCATCAAAGGTGCTGGGGAGATTCGAATCAACCCTTGCGCCCCTGGTCCGGCCGACGCATCTAGGAGCCATGAGGAAAACACTGCTTTGTCTTGGATTTGGCTATACCGCGCGGGCGCTTGCGCCGCACCTGCTGGCGCAGGGATGGCGGGTCATCGGCACCTCCCGCGAGGCTGTGGCGGCCGCAGGAGTGGAGATGTTCACCTGGCCCGGGCAGGATGTGCCGTTGGATGGTGTAACCCACATTTTGAACTCGATCGGGCCGAACGCAGAGGGCGATCCGGTGCTTGCTGCGCTGGGTGATCGGATCACCGCTGCCCCCGGCCTGGAGTGGGTTGGCTATCTGTCTACAACGGCGGTTTACGGCCACCACGACGGCGCCTGGGTGGACGAAGACACGCCGGTTGCTCCCTCCAGTCAGCGCGGCGACTGGCGTGCCAAGGCAGAAGCGCAATGGCAGGCAATTCCGGACTTGCCGTTGCATATCTTCCGCCTGGCCGGCATCTACGGCCCCGGCCGCGGTCCCTTTGCCAAGCTGATGGCAGGTAAAGCGCGGCGGATCATAAAGCCGGGGCAGGTGTTTTCCCGCATCCACGTCGAGGACATCGCCCAGGTGCTTGCGGCCTCCATCGCGAGACCCCAGCCCGGTGCCATTTACAACGTCTGTGACGACGACCCGGCCCCGCCGCAGGATGTGCTGGGTTATGCGGCGGAGCTGCTGGGCTTGCCGGTGCCGGCCGAGGTGCCCTTTGACGAGGCTGGCATGACACGCATGGCGCGCAGCTTCTACGGCGAGAACAAGCGGGTCAGGAACCGCCGGATCAAGAGTGAGCTGGGGGTGGAGCTGCTCTATCCCACCTACCGCGAGGGGCTGCGGGCGGTGCTGGAAGCCGAGGATATGGAGAGTTTCGTGCCGCCTGTGGAGCCGCCGGGTGTGTAAAGAGATATACCGGGACTGCTAAGCCAGGCGCGCGCCTGCCGGGCGGCGGCTATGCTCGCTTCTCGCCAATCGTAGCGACGCCCAGCACTTCCAGCACTTTGGTTTCGATCTGCGGCGCGTTCATCGCTGCAGCCTCATACATGTCCGCCGGGCTGGCCTGGTCGATGAAGGTATCAGGCAGAACCATCGAGCGGAACTTGAGGCCGCTGTCAAAAACGCCTGCCTCGGCCAGAAGCTGCGCCACATGGGATCCGAAGCCGCCCACCGCACCTTCCTCGATGGTGATCAACGCCTCGTGGTCTGCAGCCAGCTGCAGGATCAGGTCCCGGTCCAGAGGTTTCGCAAATCGGGCGTCAGCGATTGAGGGGGTGATGCCCTTGGCGGCGAGCGCCTCGGCAGCATTTTTGACTTCACCCAGGCGTGTGCCAAATGACAGCAGCGCGACGCGTTTGCCCTGCTGGATCATCCGGCCCTTGCCGATTTTCAGCACTTCGGGGGTCTCCGGCATCTCGACGCCTTCGCCTTCGCCGCGCGGATAGCGGAAGGCGATGGGGCCGTCGTCATGGGCGGCGGCTGTGGCGACCATATGAGCCAGTTCAGCCTCGTCGGCAGCGGCCATCACCACCATGCCCGGCAAGTTGGCCATGAAACCGATGTCGAAGCTGCCGGCATGGGTGGCGCCATCCGCACCTACCAGACCCGCGCGGTCGATGGCAAAGCGGACCGGCAGCCGCTGGATCGCCACGTCGTGCACTACTTGGTCGTAACCGCGCTGCAGGAAGGTGGAATACATCGCACAAAACGGCTTCATACCGCCTGCGGCCAGGGCGGCGGCAAAGGTCACGCCGTGCTGTTCGGCAATACCGACGTCGAAGGTGCGCGAGGGGTAGCGCTCTGCCATCAGGTTCAGCCCGGTGCCGTCGGGCATGGCTGCAGTAACGGCGCAGATCTTGTCGTCCTTGGCGGCCAGCTTCACCAGTTCATTGCCGAAGACCGAAGTGTAGGAAGGCGCGTTGGAGGGCGCTTTTTTCTGCTCACCCGTCATCATGTCGAATTTGGCGGTGGCGTGGCCCTTGTCGAGGGCGGCTTCCGCCGGGGCGTAGCCCTTGCCCTTTTTAGTGAGGACGTGGATCAGAATCGGACCGGTGGCGCGGGCTTTGACCGTGCGCAGCACAGGCAGCAGCTGGTCCATGTCGTGGCCGTCTATTGGTCCAAGGTATGAGAAGCCGAGTGCCTCGAACAATGTGCCGCCGACCGCCATGCCCTTCAGCATGTCCTTGGCGCGTTTGGCGCCTTCGCGGAAGGGCTCGGGCAGCAGCGAAACGGCACCCTTAGCCGCCGCCTTAAGCTCTTGGAAAGGCTCGCCTGCGTAGAGGCGCGAGAGATAGGAGGACAGCGCGCCCACCGGCGGTGCAATCGACATCTCATTGTCGTTCAGGATGACGATCAGCCGTTTGCCCAGATGGCCTGCGTTATTCATCGCTTCAAACGCCATGCCTGCCGACATTGACCCGTCGCCGATTACCGCGATGGCGTCGCCGATGCCCTCGGGGATCACGCCGCCGAGGTCGCGTGCTACGGAAAAACCCAGCGCGGCGCTGATTGAGGTGGAACTGTGCGCGGCACCAAAGGGGTCATAAGAGGACTCGGAACGTTTGGTGAAACCGCTGAGGCCGTCCTTCATGCGCAGGGTGCGGATGCGGTCGCGGCGCCCGGTCAGGATCTTATGCGGATAGCACTGGTGCGAGACGTCCCAGATCACCTTGTCCCGCGGGGTGTCAAAGACGGCGTGCAATGCGGTGGTCAGCTCGACCACACCGAGGCCCGCGCCCAGATGGCCACCGGTGACAGAAACCGCAGCAATGGTTTCCTGCCGCAGCTCGTGGGCGACCTGAGCCAGCTGTGTGTCAGAAAGCCCCTTCAGATCGGCGGGGCGCGCGATCTGGTCCAAAAGCGGAGTGTTCGGCCGGTCGGACATGATGTCTCCTTGGGCTGCGCCTGTCAGGATGCCGGGGCGTGGCACGGGTTTAGCTCTCGCGCGCAATAACGAAGCGCGCGGCATCCTTCAAGGTTCCGGCGGCCGCGCCATAGGGGGAAAGGGCGGCACAGGCCTCCTCGCACAGTTCCCTTGCACGTGCTTTGGCTTCTGTCAGGCCCAATAATGAGACAAAGGTTGCCTTGCCGGCGTCGGCATCCTTGCGCACGGCTTTGCCGACCTTGGCGGCATCACCCTCGACATCCAAAATGTCGTCGGCGATCTGGAAAGCAAGGCCGAGGGCGCGTGCGTATTGCCGCAGCGGTGCCGTGTCGGCGCCCGCCAGCACAGCTCCGGCGGAGGCGGACCAGTCGATCAGGCAGCCGGTCTTGCGGCCTTGCAGCCGGGTGATCTGCTTCAGCGTCAGCGGCCCGGCGGCGGTTTCCGCTGCAATATCCAGCATCTGGCCCGAGACCATGCCGTCCTTGCCGGAAGCGTGCGCCAGGCCGCGGATCAGGGTCAGCGCATGGGGGCCAACCTTGCGGTCCGCCAGCAGTTCAAAGGCAAAGCTTTGCAGACTGTCGCCTGCCAGCACCGCCATTGCCTCGTCCCATTTGCGGTGCAAGGTGGGCTGGCCGCGGCGCAGATCGTCGTCGTCCATGCAAGGCAAGTCGTCATGCACCAGCGAGTAGGCATGGATGCATTCGATGGCGAGGGCTGCCTCGATTGCGGGCTCCATCGAAACCCCATGCAGGCTGGCGCTTTCCAGCACCAGAAATCCGCGCAGCATCTTGCCGCCGGTAACGGCGTAGCGCATGGCGGCGTGCAGCTCGTCACGGCTTGCCAGCCGCAGTTCCATATGTGCGGCGATACGGGCCTGTGCGTCTTGCAGCGCTTGTGCAAAGGGACGCGTTTGGGTGTCTGCTGCGGCGGTCATAGCTTAGCCGGCGTCCAGCGGCTGGGTGCCCTTGGGAGTGCCGTTTGCGTCCAGCGTGATGGCGGCGACCTTTTCCTCGGCGCGTTTCAGCTCGTCCTCGCAGCGATTCTTAAGCGCGGCGCCCCGGGTATAGAGGTCGATCGAGGCATCCAGCGCCACGTCGCCGCGCTCAAGCTGGTCCACCACGCCTTCCAGCTCTCGCATCGCCTGTTCAAAGCTCATCTGGTCTACGGGGGTCTCAGTCATGCCGGTGCCTTTATCAATTCTTCCACATGCGCGCGCGTTGCCGCGGCCAGCGCGTTCAGATCATATCCGCCTTCCAAAGTCGAGACGATACGGCCCTGGCAGAGATCACTGGCGAGTTTGCACAGCTCGGCGGTAATCCATGCGAAATCGGCTGTGGCCCAGTTGAGGCTGGCAAGGGGGTCGTCCTGATGGGCGTCAAAGCCGGCCGAGATGATGATCAGCTCCGGTTTGAACGCGCGCAGGCGCGGGAAGGCCTGCCCCTCATAGGCCGCCTGCATCTCCGCCCGGCCGGAGCCCGGCGCGAGCGGCATGTTCAGGATCGTGCCATGGGCGCCGTCCTCATCCGGGCGGCCGGAGCCGGGCCAGAGCGGCATCTGCTGGCTGGTGATCACCAGAGTGCGCGGTTCGTCCCACAAGATATCCTGGGTGCCGTTGCCGTGGTGCACGTCGAAATCCACCACCGCGACCCGGCTGAGGCCGTGATGGTCCAGCGCGTGTTTGGCGGCCAGCGCGGCATTGCCGAACAGGCAGAAGCCCATGGCAGTACCGGTCTCCGCGTGGTGTCCCGGCGGGCGCACGGCGGCAAAAGCGTTCTGCACCTCGCCGCCCAGCACCATGTCGACACCGCGCACCGCCGCGCCCGCTGCGCGGAAGGCGGCATCCAGAGAGCCGGGGGACATGAACGTGTCGCCGTCGATCTGTGCCCAGCCCTCCGCCGGGGAGGCTTTGCGCAAGTCCGAGAGGTAGTCTGCCGGGTGGATGCGCAGAATGTCGTCCTCGGCGGCCATCGGTGCGGTGATGCGCTTCAGCTCCAAGGGTTCCAGCGCGTGCAGGATGTACGCCAGCCGTGCGACCTGTTCCGGGTGGCCGTCAGGGGTCACATGAGTGAGGCAATCGGCATGGGTGATCAGGGCGGTGGTCATCGGGGTCTCCTCCTGCGGCGGGCCTTGGCGCGACCCTAGGAGGGGGCGGATTGTGGCCGCAAGGAAAAAGCCGGGACTCCGTTCCAGTCTACGGGATATTCTCAGCCAGAAAAAGGAGTGCAAAAGGCTTTAGTCAGGTGCCAGCATATAACCGGCGCCGCGCACCGTCTGCAGATATTGCGGCTGTTTCGGGTTCGGCTCGATCTTGCGGCGCAGGCGGGTGATCTGCACGTCCACAGCGCGTTCCTGCGCCTGACCGCGGTCGCGGCCCAGATCTTCGACCAGCTTGGTGCGGGACACTGGCTCGCCCGGCTGCGCCGAGAAGATCTTCATCAGCTGGCTTTCGGTGCCGGTGAGGCGGATCAGCTCGTCGCCCTGCCACATCTCGCCGCGTTCAATGTCATAGCGGATGGCGCCCAGATGCAGCACTTTGAGGGCACATTCCTGTGCCACAGTGTCCGGCATCCGCCGCAGGATCGCGTTCACCCGCAGCAAAAGCTCCTTCGGCTCAAAGGGTTTGGGCAGGTAGTCATCTGCACCTGCCTCCAAGCCAGCGATGCGGTCTTCGGTCTCGCCTTTGGCGGTCAGCAGCAGGATCGGTGTGGCCATGGTCTCTCGCAGCGATTGCGTCAGCGAGATACCGTCCTCGCCGGGCATCATCACATCCATGACGATCAGGTCAAAATCCAGCCCTGCCAACACCCGCCGGGCATGGGCCGCATCCCGCGCTGCCGTTACCAGAAAGCCGGACCGCATCAGGAATTTTTTCAGAAGGCTGCGGATGCGCTCGTCGTCATCGACGATCAGCAGATGGGCGTCATTCATGCTCATGTGGCTCAATCCCGCAGCTTGGCATAGGCACGGCGCATATCCGCATCCATCATTGCCTCAAGCACTTTCTTGAATCCTTGCACCGCTTCGGGGCCTGCATCCTTATAGGCGGCGCGCATCCGGGCGCGCTGGGCATCCGACAGCGTGGCCTCCAGAGCGGCGCCCTGATCAGTCAGGTACAGATGCCGCTCGCGCTTATCCAGCTCACCCACCTTGCTGATCACCAGACCATCGCCGATCAATGTGCGCAGCACCCGGTTCAGCGATTGTTTGGTGACACCCAGTATGCTGAGAAGGTTGTTCACTGTCGTGCCGGGCGAACGGTTGATAAAGTGGACCGCCCTGTGATGCGCCCGGCCATAGGACAATTCTGCCAGAATCCGGTCCGGGTCGGCCGTAAAGCCGCGGTAGGCAAAAAACATTGCCTCGATCCCCTGGCGCAGCTGCTCATCCGTCAGGAACAGCAGGCTTTCGCCGCCGTATCCCTGCCCTGTCCGGCCTTCAGGCATTCGGTGCCCCCTCGTCTGTAATGCCGGTCAGTTTATGTCAGTGTTGTTGACATTCCAAGGGTGAAGATGTATCGAATCGCAGCTTTGGCGCAAGATTGTGTCCGGTCCGGTCGCAGCTAGCGCAATAAATGGAAATCCCGCAGAGTTTTAGGAGGGTGCGGCATGGCAAGTTATGACGACCGCGACGGTGTGATCTGGATGGATGGGGAATTGGTCGACTGGCGGGATGCCAAGGTGCATATTCTGACCCATGCCATGCA
This sequence comes from Leisingera sp. SA215, assembly GCF_055902035.1. Classification (NCBI taxonomy): domain Bacteria; kingdom Pseudomonadati; phylum Pseudomonadota; class Alphaproteobacteria; order Rhodobacterales; family Roseobacteraceae; genus Leisingera; species Leisingera sp. SA215. The sequence goes on from NZ_JBVVXU010000008.1 coordinate 184,617, forward strand.
TTATGCCTCCTCCGTGTTCGAAGGCGAGCGCGCCTATAACGGCAAGATCTTCAAGAGCCGCGAGCATTCCGAACGCCTGATCGCATCGGCCGAGGCGTTGGACATGCCGATGCCTTACACAGTCGATCAGATCGAGGCGGCCAAGGGTGAGGCGCTGAAGGCTTCCGGCCTGCAGGATGCCTATGTGCGGGCGCTGGTCTGGCGCGGGTCCGGTGATGATATGGGGGTGGCCTCGGCTGCCAACCCGGTGCGGATGGCAATCGCGGTCTGGGGCTGGGGCGCCTACTATGGCGACGCCAAAATGCAGGGCGCCAAGCTGGCGATTGCCGAATGGAAACGCCCCTCGCCGGAAACCATCCCGGTCCATGCCAAGGCGGCAGGCCTTTACATGATCTGCACTATATCCAAGCACAAAGCGGCCGCGCAGGGCTGCTCGGACGCGCTGTTCATGGACTGGCGCGGGTTTGTGGCCGAGGCGACCGGCGCCAACATTTTCTTTGTGAAGGATGGCGAGGTGCACACCCCTCTGGCGGATTGCTTCCTCAATGGCATTACCCGCCAGACCGTGATCCAGATGCTGAAAGACAAGGGGATCACCGTGCATGAGCGCCGCATCAAGCCGGAGGAAATGGAAGGCTTTGAGCAGTGCTGGCTGACTGGCACCGCCGCCGAAGTTACGCCGGTTGGCGAGATCGGACCCTACAAATTCGAAGTCGGCGCGCTGACCCGTGAGATCGCCGAGGACTACGAAAAACTGGTCCGCGCGTAAGCGCACGCCAATAAGGCACGGAAAACCCCGCCTGCGTGCGGGGTTTTTTCTTTGCGGCGCCGGACTGCCTTTCACGGTTCATAGCGGCCAAAGCCATTTTTCTGCACTCATTCCGGTACTGTGCCATAGTCGGGCATATTGACGGAAAATCATTCCGGGGCACGCTGCGTGCTGCTGCCCGCCACGGAGGAACGGGAACGCGATGGACCTGAGTATTGCTTATGTGAGCTATTGGGAGCTGTGTCTGCGCCTGATCTGCGCCGCTGCAGCCGGCGCGCTGTTGGGCCTGGACCGGGAGCTGCGGCATCGCAAGGTGGGCATGCGGACCTATATGATTGTCTCGCTTGGGGCGGCGGGTTTTACCTTGATCACCATGGAATTGTCGATGGAAGCGCTGACCCTTGATATGGGAACTGACCCGACGCGAATTATGCAGGGGATTGTCGGAGCGATCGGCTTTCTAGGCGCCGGGGCGATCATACATGGCGATGAGCGGGTCGGAGGGATGGCGACGGCGGCCAGCCTTTGGGCGGCCGGGGGTGTCGGCATGGCCTCGGGGCTAGGCTATTATGGTCACGCGGTGCTGCTGGCGCTGCTCGCTGCCGGCATTCTCGCCATGAGCCGGTTGATGAGCAACCGCGGCCGGGAGGACCGGCCGGATGTCCGTGACTGACCCTGCGGATGATCGGATCCGAGGTACATGTGGCGCACTTCCTCCGCTCAGGAGTTTACCGCCAAGATGGAGGTGACACCGATGCAATACCTGATCGGCTGGCGGCTGCAGATCGCCTGCCAAGGGCTGACGGAACAGGGGCTGACCGTGGCCGCCGCCGCGGAAATTGCCGGCTGCGCGTCCGAGCCCGCCTTTTCACGGGTGTTCCGCAAACAGGTCGGCATGTCGCCCGCAGCCTAGCGGCAGCAGCAAGTGGCGGCCTGAACGGGGCCGCGGTGGTGCCATTAATTCACCTAAGGCTACGGAAATCGCCGCGGCTGCCCCTGACCGAGCCCTACTGGCGCAACAGCCAGTCCACCACCGTCTTGGCCCGGCCCCTTGCGCTGGGCCACAGCACATAAAATCCCTGGTCCCCCAGACGGGGTGCTTGCCAAATGACCACCAGCGGCTGGCTGCCAAGAAATATCCGTGGCACCAGTGCGATGCCCTGGCCGTTCATGGCCGCATCCATAGCCAGAGCGGTCTGGTTGAATTGCAGAACCCTTCCGGTTGCATTAAGCCCTTCCTGACGCAGCAGCAGATCCCAATGCCGATGCCCGTCCTGGATCAACGTGTACTGCGCCAAGTCGGCGAGATCTGGAGTATCTCCCAAAGTCAAAGCCATATCCTGTGGTCCCACGGCGACCAGATCTACAAGCGAAAGCAGGGCAGAATTCAAACCTCCCTCCTGCGGCTTGCCGCCCTGACGGATAGCAATGCCGATCCCATCGCGTTTGAAATCAGTCAGGCTTTCCTCGGCCACCACCCGCAAATCAATATCCGGATGCGCCGCTTCGAACTCCGGCAGCCGCGGCACCAGCCATTTCGACGCAAAGGAAGGCGTCACCGACAGCGTCACCTGCTGCACCGCCGGCGCCAGCTTGTCCGTCGCGTCGCGGACCAGCGTCAGGGCTTGGCTCACCGGCGCGTGGTAACTGCGCCCGGTATCCGTCAGCGTCAGCCCGCGTGCGTGGCGGTGGAACAGCTTATGCCCCAGATCCGCCTCCAGCCTGCGCACCTGCTGAGCAACGGCCCCTTGGGTCAGATGCAGCTCCTCGGCCGCACGGCCGAAGTTCAGGTGGCGGGCGGCAGCGTCAAACATCCGCAGGGCATTGAGGTTGGGCAGGCGCATCAGATCCAAGACAGTAGTTTTTCTGCAGTCTCGCGCGATGAGACATGATTGGTCAAGCGCGCCGTCAACCTCCATCTTGAGAACAAGCAAAGGAGTATGGATATGACCAAAGTTGCTCTCTTCACCGCCGCAGGCAGCGGCATGGGCGCCGAGGCTGCCCGCCATCTGCACGAACAGGGGTATGAGGTTGCCATTCTCTCCTCCTCAGGCAAGGGCGAGGCCCTGGCTCAGGAACTGGGCGGGGTGGGGCATAGCGGCTCTAACATAAAGCAAAAGGATCTGCAGGCGCTGGTGGACAAGGCGATGGACCGCTGGGGACGGATCGACGTTCTGGTCAATTCCGCAGGTCACGGGCCCAAGGGCGACATTATGGAAATCAGCGATGACGACTGGCATCTGGGGATGGAATACTACCTGATGAACGTGATCCGCCCGGCCCGGCTGGTGGCCCCGATCATGGCAGCGCAGGGGAAAGGCTCGATCATCAATATCTCGACGTTTGCGGCGTTTGAGCCGGATCCGCTGTTCCCCACGTCCGGCGTGTTCCGGGCCGGGCTGGCGAGCTTTGCCAAGCTTTTTGCGGACAAATTCGCGGCCCGGGGCGTGCGGATGAACAACGTGCTGCCGGGTTTCATCGACAGCCTGCCTGAAACCGAGGACCGCAAAGCCCGCATTCCTATGGGCCGTTACGGCACCTCGCGTGAGATTTCTGCGCTGATTGCTTATCTGGCCTCGGAAGAAGCCGCTTATACAACTGGCCAGAACATCCGCGTCGACGGGGGGCTGACCCGTGCAGTCTGACGCTCAGGCTTTGCCAAAAGCAACCACACTCAACCCGGCATTTGTTCTGAAATGGGCCGCGTCCATCGTGCAGATCCTCGGATACTCTGCCACCGCATGGGGCTTGCATCCCTGGAATATCTATCTGTTCCTGGCTGGACTCACAGGCTGGTTCCTGGTTGGCGTGCTATGGAACGACCGGGCGATCATGCTGATCCACATTGTGGCTCTTGGCGCGATGATTTCCGGTATCTGGTCCAGTTAGAGCTTGTTATCCGCCCTTGGGGTCGATCATTGGCTTGGCCTTGCCGCGTTGCAGGCCCAGCCGGTGCTCGCGCCAGATCACCAGAACATTGCCGGCAATGACCAGCGCTGCGCCGGCCAGCATCACCAGCGTCGGCCACTCGTCGAACCAGATATAGCCGATGATAATTGCAAAGATCATCGAGGCGTAGTCATAAGGCGCCAGCATCGAGGCCGGGGCAAAGCGGTAGGAGGAGGTGACCAGGATCTGGGCCACCCCGCCAACCAGCCCGGCACTGACCAGCAACGCGGCCGTATTCGGATCGGGCATCACCCAGCCGAAAGGCGCGGTCAGCAGCGCCAGCCCGGAGGCGGTCAGCGAGAAGTAGAACACGATTGCTGCGGTGTGCTCGAACTGCACCATCCGGCGGATGTGGATCTGCACGAAGCCTCGGGCGACAGTGGCGCCGACCACCAGCAGCACGCCCAGCATGGCGCCATTCTCTAGATCGCCGCCCAGCCGCGGCCAGATCATGATCAGCACGCCAAGCAGGCCAATCGCAACGGCGCTGATCCGCACCAGCCGGATGGTTTCTCCCAGGAACAGCGCGGCCAGGATCAGGGTGAAAATCGGGGTGGCATAGCCGATGGCGGTGACCTCCGGCAACGGCAGCAGCGCCAGCCCCATGAAGGTCATCCCCATCGCCGAGGTTCCGACCAGCCCGCGCCACACGTGATACATAGGCTTTTTTGTGATCAGCCCGTGCCGCAGCTCGCCGCGCGCGGCGAGCCAGGCAACAATTACCGGAATCGCGAAGAAGGAGCGAAAGAACACCGCCTCCCCTGCCGGCACAGTTTCGGATGTTGCCTTGATGATCCCCGACAGAGCGGTGAACAGCGCAATCGCTGCCACTTTCAGCAGGATCGCCAGCATAGGCCGATGCGATGTTAAGGAGTTTACCATGGCGCGACCCTGCTCCCAAGCGCCGTAAAGATCAATGGCTTGATTTCGGACGGGGAGAAGGCGCAAATGGCGCCGGTTTAGACGGGAGCCGCCAATGTATGATGCCAATCACCTGATCCGCTTGCTGCGCCAGTCGTCGCTGGGGCGCGACGATCATGTTTTTGCCCGGCAGCCGGATGGCGGCATGGTCACTTTCGGGGCGCTGTTTGCTGGTGCAGAGCGGATGGCGGCGGCATTGGCGGCGCAGGGCGTTCGGCCCGGGGACCGGGTGGCAGTGCAGGTGCAGAAAACCATTCAAGCGATCGAACTGTACCTCGGCACCGTCATGGCCGGCGGCATCTTCCTGCCTTTGAACACAGCCTACACCGGGCCTGAGGTGGCCTATTTCGTGGGCGACGCAACGCCGCGCGTCATGGTCTGCGATCCCACGCGGCTGAAGGAGATCTGCACTATCTGCGGGGCGTCGCAGGTTCTGACGCTGGATGCGGCGGGGCAGGGATCCTTGCGCGATCTGGCGGATGGGCAGCCCGGGTTTGACCCCGTTGCCCGCGAGCCGGATGATTTGGCAGCGATCCTCTACACCTCCGGCACTACTGGCCGCTCCAAAGGCGCGATGCTGAGCCATGAAAACCTGGCGTCCAACTCGCTGACCCTGAGGGATTATTGGAGGTTCACCAAGGAAGACGTGCTGATTCACGCCTTGCCGATTTTCCACACTCACGGGCTGTTTGTGGCGACCAATGTGGCGCTGTTTGCGGGGGCCCAAGTGGTGTTCCTGCCTATGTTCGATGCCGATGCGATCCTGCAGGCAATGCCCGCCGCCACGGCGCTGATGGGGGTGCCGACCTTTTACACCCGCTTGCTGGCGGATGACCGCCTCACGCAGGAGCGGGCCGCAAACATGCGCCTGTTCATTTCCGGATCCGCGCCCTTGCTGGTGGACACCCACGAGCAATGGGAGGCCCGCACCGGCCACCGCATTCTGGAACGCTACGGAATGACCGAAACCAATATGAGCACCTCAAACCCCTATGACGGAGAGCGCAGGGCCGGCACCGTTGGTTTCCCGCTGCCGGGGGTCGAGGCGCGGGTGATGCAGGACGAGGCAGAGGTGCAAGCCGGAGAGATCGGCGTGCTGGAGGTGCGCGGGCCGAATGTGTTCCAGGGTTACTGGCAGATGCCGGAGAAAACGGCAGAGGAACTGCAGTCGGACGGCTGGTTCATCACCGGTGACATGGCGAAGATTGATGCCGAAGGCTATGTCACCATTGTCGGGCGCGAGAAGGATCTGATCATCACCGGCGGGTTCAACGTTTACCCGAAAGAGGTCGAGAGCCTGATCGACGGCCTGCCCGGCGTGCTGGAAAGCGCGGTGATCGGCGTGCCGCATCCCGATTTCGGCGAGGGTGTGGTGGCCGTGGTGGTCCCTGACGGTGACGGCACAAGCGCCGAAGCGATCAAGGCGGCGCTTTCCGGCCAACTGGCCAAGTTCAAGCAGCCCAAGGAGATCATCCTGCTGGACGCGCTGCCGCGCAACACCATGGGCAAGGTGCAGAAGAAAGCCCTGCGCGAAGAGTACGCAGGGCTTTTCTGCTAATTTTCACCGACCCGGGCCGTCGGCCCGGGCAGCGCCCGTCCGCCCCCACGGGCGGGCGCTTCGCTTCCGCCCGCGGACGGTCTCTGCCCTAGTGCTGATGCGCTTCTGCGTGCGCCTCTTCCTCGCGCCATTCCCGCACCGCCTGCACCAGGATCTGGAAGGCAGAGCTCAGGAACAGCCCGCCCATGATCCCGGCCACGATCAGGTCCGGCCAGCCAGTCGCCGTGCCCCAGACCCCCAGCGCCGCAATCATCACCGCGACATTGCCGATCGCATCATTGCGTGAACACAGCCAGACCGAGCGCACATTGGCGTCGCCGTCCTTGTAGCGCGCCAGTAACATCACCGAAATCAAGTTCGCCGCCAGCGCCATAAATCCGATAACACCCATGATTTGGGCTTGCGGAACACCGACATAGAACACCTGATACACCGTGGACCCGAACACCCAGGCCCCCATCAGCAACAGGCTGACCCCCTTGCCCAGTGCCGCCAGCGCCCGGGTGCGCAGGGATGCCCCGATCACCGCCAGCGAAATGCCATAAGTCAGCGCGTCGCCCAGGAAATCCAGCGCGTCTGCTTTCAGTGCCTGGCTGCCGGACAGCTGGCCAGCCCCCATTTCCACCGCGAACATCCCGGCGTTGATGGCGATCACCAGCCATAGCCTGCGTTTGTAGTCCGCGGAAACCCCGTCAAATTTTGCCTCATGATTGCAGCAGCCTGCCATTTCACTTGTCCTCAATTCTGATTCGGGATCAACCTAAGGGCTCTAGTCACTAGAGCTTCAAGAGGATCTGCGATGTTTTCTATCGGCCAGCTGTCCAAGGCCACCGGCGTGAAGGTGCCCACCATCCGCTACTACGAGGAAATAAGCCTGCTGCCACCGCCGGGCCGCAATGCCGGCAATCAGCGGCGTTACGGGCAGGACGGGATGGATGCGCTGGGGTTCATCAAGCACGCCCGCGACCTTGGGTTTTCACTGGAGGATATCAAGCTGCTGATGGGGCTGGACGGCCAGCTGGGGGACGACTGCGCCGCGGCAGACCGCATCGCCCGCAGCCAGCTTGCCAATATCCGCGACCGCATCCGCCAACTGGAACAGCTGGCCTCGGAGCTGGAGCGGATCAGCCACCTCTGCGACGGCGGCAACGGTGGCTGCTGCAAGGTGCTGACCGCGCTCGGCGATCACAGCCAATGCGCCACAGATCACGACTAGCCTGCGCAGGCATGCGGGCATTCAGTCTGATTAGCGCCTGTTTTCAGCCGATATGGCCCTGATTCTCGCCAATCTGACCGCGGTGCAGCAGCAGGTGGTCCAGGATCACGCAAGCCATCATCGCCTCGGCCACCGGCACCGCGCGGATGCCGACGCAGGGGTCGTGACGGCCCTTGGTGATGACTTCCACAACCGAGCCATCCTTGCGGATCGACTGGCGCGGGGTCAGGATCGAAGACGTCGGCTTCACCGCAAAGCGCACAATCACGTCCTGTCCGGTAGAAATCCCGCCCAGAATGCCGCCGGCGTGGTTGGAGGAATACTCAGGACCGGTTTCCCCCATAAAGATCTCATCGGCGTTTTCCGAACCCTTGAGCCGGGCGGCATTCATGCCTTCGCCGATCTCCACGCCCTTCACCGCGTTAATCGACATCATTGCAGCCGCCAAGTCGGTGTCGAGCTTGCCATAAACCGGTGCGCCGATGCCGGCAGGGACACCCCGGGCGACAACCTCAACCACCGCGCCAACCGAGTCATGCGCCTTGCGAAGGGCCTGCAGATAGTCTTCCCACTCCTGCACCGCACCCGCGTCGGGGATCCAGAAATCATTCTGTTCGATCGCGTCCCAGTCGAACCGGCTGCGATCGATTTCCAGCTCACCCATCCGGGTCATGTAACCCTTGATCTCCATCCCCGGTGCCAGCGCCTTGATTGCTTCACGTGCAACACCGCCGGCCGCAACCCGCGCCGCGGTTTCGCGCGCCGAAGACCGCCCGCCGCCGCGGTAGTCGCGGTTGCCGTATTTCTGGAAATACGTGATGTCGGCATGGCCCGGACGGAAGGTCTGGGAAATTTCACCGTAGTCCTTGGACCGCTGGTCGGTGTTTTCGATCATCAGCTGGATCGGCGTGCCAGTGGACATGCCATCGAACACGCCGGACAAGATCTTTACCGTATCCGGTTCATTCCGCTGGGTGGTGTTCTTGTTCTGGCCGGGACGGCGTTTGTCGAGCCACTGCTGCAGCACCTCCGGTTTCAGCGGGACATTCGGCGGACAGCCGTCCACGGTGGCGCCAAGCGCAGGCCCGTGACTTTCGCCCCAGGTGGTGACACGGAAGAGGTGTCCAAAGCTGTTCATCGACATGAAGCGCGGTCTCCTTTGCGGGACGTGCTTACCTGTCCAGGCGCAACGCCTCAAGGGGCATCCGTTGCCGCAGCGGCGCTGCCTGTCAGTAGGCGCCCGCGAACACCCCTTGCAAACAAGGCCGCGCACAGGCTCAAGGGTTAACAGGGCAGAAAGGACAGAGAGTTACACCAAATGTTTCGCGCGCGAAACATTTGGTCAGTAATAATGACCTATTATTGGGGTGCCGCAGGGCAGTCCGGATGCCCTGAACACCAAGGCCAGACGGGCCTTCTGCTTGTCTTTCCTTGCACTGAACTTTAAGGTCCGCGAGACCTCGGGGTGCGCGGCAGCGCTGAGATGACACCCGTTGAACCTGAACCGGATCACACCGGCGGAGGGAAGGTACTGGACAGCCTCCATCCTTGCCCAAAGCCGCAAAGGAGGATGGCATGAAACATCTTGCATTTGCAGCGGGACTGCTTGGTGCCTCGGCAGCCATTGCCGAAACGCCCGAACTCACCGTTTATACCTACGACAGCTTTGTCTCCGACTGGGGCCCCGGCCCGGCAGTCGAAAAGGCGTTCGAAGAGGTCTGCGGCTGCGATTTGAAGCTGGTCGGCGCGGGGGACGGCGCCGCACTTTTGGCGCGGGTGAAGCTGGAAGGTGAACGGTCCGACGCCGATGTGGTGCTGGGGCTCGACACCAACCTGACCGCCGCAGCCAAGGAAACCGGCTTGTTTGCCGAGCACGCAGTCGGTGCCGATTTCGCGCTGCCGGTCGAATGGAACGATGCGGTCTTTGTGCCTTATGACTGGGGCTATTTCGCCTTTGTCCACAACGCCGGCGCAGCTGCACCGGCAGACTTCAAAGCCTTGGCCGCCAGCAACAAAAAAATCGTCATACAGGACCCGCGCTCTTCAACCCCCGGTCTGGGTTTGCTCATGTGGGTCAAGGCAGCTTATGGCGACGAGGCGCCGGAAATCTGGATGGGCCTGTCAGACAACATCGTGACCGTAACCAAGGGCTGGTCCGAGGCCTATGGAATGTTCCTGGAAGGCGAGGCCGATATGGTGCTCTCCTACACCACCTCGCCCGCCTATCACCTGATTGCCGAGGAAGACGGCTCCAAATCGGCAGCCGCTTTCAATGAAGGCCATTACATGCAGGTCGAAGTTGCGGGCAAGCTGGCAAACAGCGATCAGCCTGAGCTGGCCGATCAGTTCCTGGCCTTCATGGTGTCCGACGCCTTTCAGTCGGTCATTCCGACCACCAACTGGATGTATCCTGCAGTGACACCGGCAGCGGGCCTGCCAGAGGGTTTTGAGACGCTGATCGTGCCGGAGAAATCACTGCTGCTGAGCGAGACTGAAGCGGCGGAATTGCGGGATGCGGCGCTGGGCGAATGGCTGGACGCGCTCAGCCAGTAAGCGGCTTTCCTGGAATCAGCGCGGCACTGCTTGTCGTCGCGCTGATCTTGGGAACCTTGGGTGCTGTGGCACTCAGGGCCGAGGCCGGAACCGGATTGGGTGCCAGCGACTGGGCGGCGTTGCGGTTCACGCTCACTCAGGCCAGCCTGTCGGCGCTGCTGAGCGTCGGTCTGGCGGTTCCCGTGGCCCGCGCACTGGCGCGGCGGCGGTTTCCGGGGCGGGCTCTGCTGATTGCCCTGCTCGGCGCCCCCTTCATCCTGCCAGTGATCGTCGCCATTCTGGGTCTGCTGGCGGTGTTTGGCCGGGCTGGCTGGCTGAGCAGCTTTTTCGGCCTGATCGGGCTGGAGCCGGTGCAAATTTACGGTCTGCACGGGGTGGTCCTGGCGCATGTCTTCTTCAACCTGCCGCTGGCCACACGGCTGATCTTGCAAGGCTGGCAGGAAATACCGGCTGAACGCTTCCGTTTGGCGGCGCAATTGAAGGCCGGGCCGCTGGCGATGTGGCGGCTGTTGGAGGGGCCGATGCTGCGCCGGGTGGCGCCGGGTGCTTTGGCTGTCGTTTTTGCCATCTGCCTTTCCAGCTTCGCGGTTGCGCTGACCCTTGGCGGCGGCCCCAGGGCGACCACAATCGAGCTCGCGATCTACCAAGCATTCCGATTTGATTTCGATCTGGGCCGCGCCGCGCTTTTGTCTGGGGTGCAGTTGCTGCTGACCGGCGCTGCGGCACTGGCGGCGCTGCGGGTGTCGGCAGGCGAAGGTTTCGGCGCCGGCCTTGACCGCGCGGTGCGGCGCTGGGACGGGCAGGGGGCTGCGGCGCGCGGTCTTGACGCCGCCTGGATCGCTCTTTCAGCCGGTTTCCTGTTGCTGCCGCTGGCAGCGATTGTGCTGTCTGGACTGCCCGGTCTTGCTGATTTGAACAGCACGGTATGGCGGGCCGCGGGAAATTCCATCCTGGTGGCTGCAATCAGCACAGTGATCCTTTTGGCGTTGGCTTTGCCAATGGCGGCTGCCGCTGCGGCCGGCCGGAACAGCCTGACCGAATTGTCGGGCATACTTGGCCTTGCGGCTTCCCCTTTGGTGATCGGTACCGGGCTGTTCATTCTGATCTACCCGGTTGCAGACCCCTTTGCCCTGGCGCTGCCGGTCACCGCATTGGTCAATGCGGTGATGGCGCTGCCTTTTGCCATGCGTATCCTGGTCCCGCGGGCGCGGGAGGTGCTGGGCCGCTATGGCCGGTTGTCGCTGTCGCTGGATATGCAGGGCTGGGCCTTTGTGCGCCGGGTCTATCTGCCCCGGATGCGCGCACAAACCGGATTTGCCGCGGGTTTGGCCGCAGCACTGTCGATGGGGGATCTGGGTGTGGTGGCGTTGTTTGCCGATCCAGATTTCGCCACTCTGCCCTTGCAAATCTACCGGCTGATGGGGGCATACCGGATGGACGCGGCGGCAGGGGCGGCGCTCCTCTTGCTGGTGCTCTCGATGGGGGCGTTCTGGATTTTGGACCGCGGAGGGCGCTGGCATGCTGAAGTTTGAGAATTGCCGTATTATGAACGGCGGCTATGCGGTGGAGGCGGACCTGGAGATTGCGCCGGGCGCCTGCGTCGCGGTGATCGGGCCTTCGGGTGCCGGGAAGTCCACGCTGGTGGAGGCGGTGGCAGGCTTCCTGCCCGTCATCCGCGGGTGCATTTCCTGGAACGGCTCGGACCTGACCAGCAAGGCGCCTGGCAAGCGGCCGGTGGCCATGCTGTTTCAGGACGGCAATCTGTTTCCGCATCTGACCGTGGCGCAGAACGTCGGCCTGGGGCTGCATGCGAACCTGCGGCTCAATCAGGCGGAGTGGCAAAAGATTGACGCCGCGCTGATCCGGGTTGGCCTTGGCGGCATGGGACCCCGAAAACCCGCGGCACTGTCCGGAGGGCAGCAAAGCCGGGTGGCCCTGGCGCGGGTGCTCGTGCAGGGCCGCGATATTTTGCTGCTGGATGAACCTTTTGCAGCGCTTGGCCCGGCTTTGAAGGCCGGGATGCTGGATCTGGTGGCAGCGCTCGCGCGCGAAAGCGGCGCCACCGTGATGATGGTCAGCCATGAACCGAATGATGCCCGCCGCATTGCCGATCAGGTGGTGCTGGTCGCGGAAGGCAAGGCCCATCCCCCGCAGCCGACGGCGGAGCTGCTGGACAACCCGCCGCCGGCTCTGAAGGCCTATTTGGGCTAGGCGGCCCGCGCGGCCCGGCGCGTTTCGGTGATCATCAGCGCCGCCCGCGCCGCCTCGCGGCCCTTCTCCACGAAATGGGCGCGGTAGATCGCCATGTGGTGATCCGTCTCCTGGAAGTGATGCGGCGTCAGCGACACCGACAGCACAGGCACGCCGGTGTCCATGCCAGCGCGCATCAGCCCGTCAACCACGGCCTGCGCCACGAAGTCGTGCCGGTAGATGCCGCCGTCGACCACCAGTGCGGCGCAGGCCACGGCGGCGTATTTGCCGGTTTTGGCCAGCTCCTGCGCCAGCAGCGGCATTTCGAAGGCACCGGGCACATCGAAGACATCTATCTGATCCGCCGGAATCAGCTGCTGAAACCCTTCCAGAGCACGGTCCACAATATCGGCGTGCCATTGCGCCTTGATGAAGGCATAGCGGGTGTGTGTCATATCGTAATCTCCATAGGTTCTGACACGTCACCCAAGGCGATCACGAACAGACGGGCGCACGCCTGGCGCCGCCCTTCTGCACGTTCTCTTCCATCCGGACTGTGACCGTCGGCTCTGGAATTGCACCAGATCTGCTGACACTTCCGGTTTCTGGAAGCCGCTCGCGGGCTTACGGGGCTTGGCCCGCTTACCGCCGGTGGGGAATTCCGCCCCGCCCTGAGAACGGCGAGACTTTGCCAAGCGGAAAAGATTCCTGCAAGCGGGAATTGCAGGCAGGGTCAGGTTTCCACTAGATCATAGTGTTTTATAGTCCGCGACTCGACCAGTTCAGCCTCCGCGGGGTCGATGTGCGGACTGGTGTAATCCTCGCCGGCAAAGGCCTTGAGCGATGCCAGATCCTTCCACACCATCACAAAGCTGAACTCCCGCGGGGTCTCAGACCGCGGTGCACCGGGGAGGACGGAAACGATGCCATCGGTCCCTTTCATCAGGGGGATGGCGGTTTCATGGAAAAACTTACTGAACTCGGCTTCCTTGCCGGGCCGGGTGACAACCTGGAATACCCGCATGATCATTTGGGGTCCCTCCCTTTACTGGTTCCGCCTGCCCAGCATAGCACAGAGCGGTATTTGGCCCTTCCCCTCGGCTCGGCTTGCAGTAGTCTGCGGTCAAACAACGGAGGATTTTTCATGAAGCTTACATATTCACCGGCATCGCCCTTTGCCCGCAAGGTTCTGGTGCTGCTGCATGAAACCGGGCAGTTGGATGATATTGAAATTCAAGATGTCACAACCACCCCTCTCAACCCCAGCCCGGAAGTGAAGGCCAGCAATCCCCTGGCCAAGATTCCGGCGCTGGAGCGCAAGGACGGGCCGGCACTGTATGACAGCCGGGTGATCTGCGCCTATCTGGACGACCGGGCCGGCGGCAAGCTCTATGGCGGCGGCTGGGACAGCAAGGTGCTGGAAGCCACCGCCGACGGGATCATGGATGCGGCGGTACTGATGTCTTATGAAAAGCGGTTGCGCCCCGAAGACAAGCAATGGGATGGCTGGATTGATGCGCAGCGCAGTAAGGTTCTGGGCGGCTGCGCGGCGCTGAATGCACGCTGGATGAGCCACCTGCAGGGGCCGCTTGATATTGGCCAGATCGCGGTTGCCTGTGCGCTGGGCTATGTGGACTACCGTCATCCGGATGCGGGCTGGCGTCAGGGCAACGAGGCGTTGGCAGGCTGGCTTGCAGGGTTCGAATCGCGGCCCTCGATGCAAGCGACAAAACCACCGGCCGCCTGAGGCCGGCCCTTGAAACCGGACAGTGCCGCACCGATATGGGTGCGGCACTGTCACACAAGCGTAACAGAAATGACCTCTTGGGGCTTTCTGCGCGCCTATGACCGCTGGACGAATGCCCTTCTCCCCGCTAGACACGCGCCTGAGTCACTGCGAGCAATCGCAGTGCATGCGCATGTTTGCCCTAAACGGGCGCTGGAATTGGAGAAAACCTCGTGTCCCACGCAGAAGACCACGAAGGAACCCGGAGAGATTTCCTCTACTACGCCACTGCCGGCGCCGGGGCAGTGACCGCGGGTGCCGCCGTATGGCCCCTGGTCAACCAGATGAACCCCTCCGCCGACGTGAAAGCGCTGTCCTCGATCCTGGTCGATGTCAGCGGCGTGGAAGTTGGCACGCAGATCTCGGTCATGTTCCTGGGCAAGCCGGTGTTTATCCGCCGCCGCACCCAGGAAGAGATCGAGGCAGCCCGTGCCGTGGAGCTGTCCGAGTTGATCGACCCGCGGTCGGAAAACCCGAACAAGCCGGGCACCGACGCGGCTGACACCAACCGGACCATGGACGAGGCCGGCGAATGGCTGGTGATGATGGGTGTTTGCACCCACCTGGGCTGTGTGCCGCTGGGCGATGGCGCTGGGGATTTCCAGGGCTGGTTCTGCCCCTGCCACGGTTCGCACTACGACACCGCAGGCCGCATCCGCAAAGGCCCGGCGCCTGAGAACCTGCATGTGCCGGTGGCTGAGTTCACCGACGCCAACACCATCAAGCTGGGATAAGGAAACGCGCTCATGTCCGGTATTCCGCACGACCATTACGAGCCGAAGACAGGCGCAGAGAAGTGGCTGCATAGCCGCCTGCCCATCGTCGGTCTCCTCTACGACACAATCATGATCCCCACCCCCAAGAACCTGAACTGGTGGTGGATCTGGGGCATCGTCCTAGCCTTCTGCCTGGCGCTGCAAATTGTTACCGGCATCGTCCTGGTGATGCATTACACGCCGCACGCCGATTTGGCCTTTGCGTCAATCGAGCACATCATGCGCGACGTGAACGGCGGCCATATGCTGCGTTATCTGCATATGAACGGTGCCTCGCTGTTCTTTGTTGCTGTCTACATCCATATCTTCCGCGGTCTGTTCTACGGCTCCTACAAGGCGCCCCGCGAGATCACATGGATTGTCGGCATGCTGATCTATCTGATGATGATGGGCACCGCCTTCATGGGCTACGTGCTGCCTTGGGGGCAGATGTCCTTCTGGGGCGCCACCGTGATCACCGGCCTGTTCGGCGCGATCCCCTTCATCGGCGAGCCGATCCAGACCTGGCTGCTGGGCGGACCGGCGGTGGACAACGCCACGCTGAACCGCTTCTTCTCTCTGCACTACCTGCTGCCCTTCGTGATTGCAGCGCTGGTGATCGTGCACATCTGGGCCTTCCATACCACCGGCAACAACAACCCCACGGGTGTTGATGTCCGCAAAGGGTCCAAAGCCGAAGCCGAGAAAGACACCCTGCCGTTCTGGCCCTACTTCGTGATCAAGGATTTCCTGGGTCTGGCCGTGGTGCTGGTGATCTTCTGGGCCATCGTTGGCTTCATGCCGAACTATCTGGGCCACCCGGACAACTACATCGAAGCCAACCCGCTGGTGACACCTGCGCACATCGTTCCGGAATGGTACTTCCTGCCGTTCTACGCGATCCTGCGGGCCTTCACCTCGGAAGTGTGGGTGGTGCAGTTTGCCTCCTTCGTGACCGGCGGCATTGTCGACGCCAAGTTCTTTGGTGTTCTGGCGATGTTCGGTGCGATTGCCGTGATGGCGCTGGTGCCCTGGCTGGACACCTCGCGCGTCCGTTCGGGCCGTTACCGTCCGATGTTCAAATGGTGGTTTGCGCTGCTGGTCGTCGACTTCTTTGCCCTGATGTGGCTGGGTGCGATGCCGGCGGAAGAACCCTATGCGTCGTTCTCGCTGATCGCATCAGCCTATTGGTTCGGCTACTTCCTGGTGATCCTGCCGCTGCTTGGTGTGATCGAAAAACCGACGGCTCAGCCTGCCACCATCGAAGAGGATTTCGACGCCCACTACGGCAAAAAATCTTCTGCTGAAGCCACTCCTGCCGAGTAAGAAGAAGGAACACCTGACAATGTTCAAGAAACTGGCAACCGGTGCCGCCTTCGCTCTGGCCATGATCCCTGCTGCGTCATACGCAGCAGGCGGCGGCGAGCAGCACATCACCGACTACTCCTTCTCGTTTGAGGGCCCGTTCGGAACCTATGACCGCAACCAGCTGCAGCGCGGCCTGCAGATTTATACCGAGGTTTGCGCAGCCTGCCACGGGCTGAAGCTGGTGCCGCTGCGCACCCTGGGCGACGAGGGCGGCCCGCAGCTGCCGGAAGACCAGGTGCGGGCCTACGCGGCTGACAACTTCAGCGTTTATGATGCGGAACTGGACGAGGACCGCCCGGCCAAGCCGGTCGACCACTTCCCGGAGAACAACAACGCCGGCGCCCCGGACCTCAGCATGATGGCCAAGGCGCGTGCGGGTTTTCACGGCCCCTACGGCTCGGGTCTGAACCAGCTGTTCAAGGGCATGGGCGGCGCCGAGTACATCGCCTCGCTGCTGGCCGGTTACACCGGCGAAAGCAAGGAAGAAGCGGGCACCACCTTCTATCAGAACACTGCCTTCCCGGGCGGCTGGATCTCAATGGCGCCGCCGCTGTCGGATGAGCAGGTGGAGTTTGCGGACGGCCATGCCAATGATGTAGATGCCATGGCGCAAGACGTCGCGGCCTTCCTGATGTGGACTGCCGAACCCAAGATGATGGCACGCAAGCAGGCTGGCTTTGTCGGCGTGCTGTTCCTGACCGTCCTGTCGGTTCTGCTGTACCTGACCAACAAGAAGCTGTGGGCGCCGCACAAGGGCAAAGATTGACCTTTGTCTGACTGACATTAAGATACATCAAACCCCCGCAAGCCTGCTTGCGGGGGTTTTTCGTTTGTGAGCAGGGGCGCTGCCCCTCCGCACCTCGCAGCGCATTCACTCCGGAGTATTTCCGGCCAGAAAGAAACAGAAAGCCCCGGGGTACTTGACGGAACCGGCTGCTGGCTAAGCAAGTTTGAGAAATGAGCCGGTGAAGACAGTCACAAAAAGAACACGTGCTGCAGGGCTTTGGATAGCGCTGCTGACTGGCGTCAACTATCTGTTCCACGCTTTCGGTTTTGTCCTGATCGATTGGAACAGCCTTTTTGCCGCTCCTTCTGGCTGTGCCGCGGTCCGTCCCGGGCTGGCCGGTTGCCAGATTGGGCAGCAACAAGCCGCCGCCCTGTTTGAGCTGATCTTGGGTATGGCAGTGTTGCTGTTTCTATCGGTTGCGCTGGTGGTTTTTTTGCTGTTGCGCGATGCGTACTGGCTGGTGCGCTTTGGCAAAGATCGAAAGGCGCTGAGCGGAATGGCAGTAGCGGCATTAACTCTGTTCCCGGCAGCCATAGGGCACACTTTATGGAGCTATCTAACCGCAGGCGCGGCAGCATTTGCCGGAACGCGCGTGGCAGGGCTGCCCGGGTTGGTCGTGTTAGGTATGCTAACATTCATGCTGGTTGCTATACTGACGCCATGCGTATTCTATGTCTTGGAACCAAGGACAATGAAAGCAGCAATGAATAACCGCCTACGTCAGCGCCAGGGCAGTTAGAAACGGTATCAGGCCATAAGTTGGGTGCCTGCCACCCCGGTAATTTGCGTGGTGACAATGCTGCCCTCCACCTGCGCCGCAGTGAAGTTCACTTCTGTAAATTGTTCTGTGCGGCCCATATGCGGGTTTTCCATCAGGATGAGGTGGGTCCGGCCGATCTGTTCAGCCAAGTGGCGGGCGACCTGGGCGTCGCCAGCCGCGCGCAGCCGGGCGGCGCGCTCCTTGATGACTGTGCCGTTCACCTTGTTGGGGATCCTAGCGGCCGGGGTGCCTTCCCGCTTGGAATAGGGGAAGACGTGCAGCCAGGTGAGATCGCAGTCGGTGACCAGCTTCAGCGAGTTTTCGAAATGGGCGTCTGTCTCGGTCGGGAAGCCGGCGATGATATCCGCCCCGAAAGTCATTTCGGGACGCAGGCGGCGGGCTTCCTCGCAAAATGCGATGGCATCGTCGCGGAGATGGCGGCGGGCCATGCGTTTCAGGATCAGGTCATCGCCATGCTGCAAGGACAGGTGCAGATGCGGCATCAGCCGCGGTTCGGTGGCAATGGCCTGCATCAGATTGTTATCCGCTTCGATCGAATCGATCGAGGAGATGCGCAGCCGCCGCAGGTCCGGCACCAGCTTCAGAATCCGCATCACCAGATCGCCCAGGCGCGGCTGCGCCGGCAGGTCGGCGCCCCAGGAGGTGAGGTCCACGCCCGTCAGCACCACTTCGTTATAGCCTTTGTCCACCAGCCGTTTGATCTGGTCGATCACCACACCGGCGGGGACGGAGCGGGAATTGCCGCGGCCAAAGGGGATGATGCAGAAGGTGCAGCGGTGGTCGCAGCCGTTCTGGACCTGCACATAAGCGCGCGAGCGGGTGCCGAAACCGTCGATCAGGTGGCCTGCGGTTTCAGTCACTGACATGATGTCGTCGACCTGCACCTTTTCCGTGGCGCCGATGAAGTCCGGGCCTTTGGCGATTTCGTCCCAAGTCCCGGCCTGCATTTTTTCGGTGTTGCCGATGACGCGAGTGACCTCCTCCATCGCGGCAAAGGTTTCCGGTTCGGTCTGGGCGGCACATCCGGTCACGATGATCGGCGCTTCGGGGTTTTCGCGGCGCAGTTTGCGGATTTCCTGACGCGCCTTGCGCACCGCTTCGGCCGTGACCGCGCAGGTGTTCACCACCACGGCGTCCTTCAGACCCGCCTGCTGGCTCAGCTCCTTCATCGCCTCGGTCTCATAGGCATTGAGGCGGCAGCCCAGCGTGGTGAACTTGGGCGCGCTCATACCAGACTCTCCAGGAACTGACGCGTGAACGTGCCGTCAAAGACATGCATGGTCGCTCCCGTCATCCAGACGCCATCCTCGGCCCAGTCGATCCACAGGCTGCCGCCATCAAGGTCGATCTGCACCTTGCGCCCGGTCAGCCCGCGCCGGGCGGCCGCAACGGCTGTGGCGCAGGAGGACGACCCAGAGGCCAGCGTCACGCCCACGCCGCGCTCCCACACCCGCATGCGGATGCGGTCCGCGCCGGTCACCTGGGCGACCTGCACGTTGGTTCGTTGCGGGTAAAGCGGATGGTGTTCGTAGCGGGGGCCGAATTCATCCAGCGGGATCAGCTCGGCATCTTCGACAAAAAATGTGCAATGCGGGTTGCCCATGCCGGTGGCGGTCGGGCCGCCTTCAATCGGCAGTTCCAGCGTGTCCGCTTCCTCGGCCAGCGGAATGTCCTGCCAATCAAGCTGCGGCTTTCCCATATTGACCGAAGTAAGGCCATTGCCGGCGTCGCGGGCATAAAGGTCGCCGCGGTCCGTGGTCAGATGCAGCCCGGGCTTGCCGCTTTCCAGGATCAGGTGGCGCGCCACGCAGCGGGTGGCATTGCCGCAGGCTCCGGAGGTGGAGCCATCGGCATTGTAGAAGGTCAGATGGGCATCCCCCGGACCGTTCGAAATCACGGCCAGCTGATCGAACCCGACGCCGAACTGGCGGTGGGCTATTCCCTTGGCCATAGCCGGAGAGATGGCAATGTCCTTCGCGCGCGCGTCGACTACAACGAAATCGTTGCCCAGCCCGTGCATCTTCATGAAGGGGAGAGAGGTATCTGCTTGGGTGCTCATTCCGGGCATATAGACCTGTGCCGCAGATGAATCCAGCCTTCAGCGGGAAAAGTTAAAAAAAGGGGTTGACCCCCCGCCGCACTGGCCCTAGATACGCCGCCTATCGGGACAGCAAGACACAGGCTGCCAGGCAGTTCCGAAGCGAAATAAGTGCTTGATCCTTTTGGGGAAAACACTTAGACAGCGACGAAGAAGTGGGCCGTTAGCTCAGTTGGTAGAGCAACTGACTTTTAATCAGTGGGTCGCAGGTTCGAATCCTGCACGGCTCACCACTTCCTTCCATTAGATACCTCCTTCCAAGGGTTTATCGCCATCTTTGGCGAACCCCTCGGAGAGGTTCGCCACATCCTTCTTGCCATTCGGTCGTGCAATCAGCTTTTCCATGGCGGAGTCTGCCAATCCCTCGCGGCCTGCTGCCTCGGTATAGAGCTGGACAAGAGCTAGGAGTCACAGACGCGATGTCGTGGGTAGTTGCGCGCGCCTCAGCTAGGCGGCGGGCACAAGCCTTGCGCAGCCCATGAGAACTGCAAGCAGGCAAACCAGCCTCGTCGCACCAGCGGCGCATTGCGTTTCCCAGACCAGCAGCAGCCCGCACCTTGCCAGATTCTGTGGCCAGGAAGGGCCGATCATCCGGCAATGTGGGCAACAGCTCGGCCAGGTCAGCGTGGACCGGGATGCTTACTTTGATTCCACCGGAACGTGCCGTCTTCTGACGTCGGTACTCAATGCGGCCGTCCTTCAGGTTCCAAGGGCCAAGCTGCACCGCGTCAACGCGCGCAGTTCCGGTGTAAAGCATCAAGGTAACAGCCCGATGGGCCAGCGTGCCCGGCTTGTGCACCTCGAAGAAACGGGCAATTTCACTCTCTTCCCAAGAGTGAAAACCGGTTCCCGCATTGCGGTCAGCCCTAGGGTCAGGATTCATAACCAGAAGATGACGGTTGCAGCGAGGGCGATGGCTGAGAGGAAGACTTTCGGACAGCGGTCATAGCGGGTTGCCACGCGCCGCCAGTCCTTCAGCCTTCCGAACATGATCTCGATGCGATTTCGCCGCTTATACCGGCGCTTGTCGAATTTGACCGGGATCTTGCGTTGCTTTCGGCCGGGGATACAGGCGCGTATCCCTTTGTCTTGTAACGCCTCTCGGAACCAGTCGGCGTCATAGCCTCGGTCC